>CAZMRP010000200.1:0-8219 GCA_964568275.1 uncultured Myxococcales bacterium | reverse complement strand
GCCTCCCAGATGCCGCTGATCGCCGCCGGCTCGATGGCCGACGAGATCCTCGACATCCCGACCTACCTCCGCCGCCAGCCCGAGTAGCCCGGCCCGTACGGCTCGTTCTTCCTAGCCATTCTTGCTCCCTGCCGTGGCGATCCTGCCGTCGTCCGGATCGTGGGTGGGACCACTTTCCGGACCACATTTCCCGATGATCGCCGCCTCGACCTGAACCCCGGCCTGCGCGATCTCCCGGGCCACGACGGTCGAGTACCAGTCCCGCGTTCGCTCGTCCGCGTGTCCAACGACCCTGCGAACGACGATGGGATCGAGCGAGGCTCCGCGGGCGACATCGATCCACGCGCGGCGGAAGCCGTGCGGGGAAAGCCGGTGGGTGAGCCCGGCCTCCTTGGCGACCGCGTGGACCATCCCGCGGGCCCACGTCGCCGAACGAGGCCCCTGTCCCCACCGTCGGGGAAAGACCCAGCCCTCGGGCAGCGCGTCGAACTGGTTGCGCAGCGACTCCTGCCGGTGCGTTCCCAAGACCTGGCGCATCGTGGGGGTTAGCGGGGCTTGTCGCACGGCGTTCTCGTTCTTCGGCTCGTCGACGACGAGCGAGTCCGAGATCCCGCGCACGACACGCACGACGCTGCGGTCCTCGTCGATGTCCTCCCACTTGAGGGCCAGCACCTCGCCCAGCCGGAGGCCAGTCAGGGCGAGAACAGCGACAACGGCGTGGATCTCGGCTCCGTGCGCCCGGGCGATGTCGAGCAACCGGAGGAGTTCGTCCGGTGGTGCGGTGTTGGGTTCCGCCGCGCTGATGGTGACGCGCTTGGGGGCGGGGAGACGGATGTCGTCGCAGATCGTCCGCAGGACGGGCATCTCCAGGTCATGGGCCGCATCCCGCAGCATCGCACGAAGGGCGGTGAACACGCCCCGCACGTAGAGCGGGGCACGACCCTCCTTGGACAGGTCGTTGAACAGCCGCTGCACGAGCCCCGGAGTGATCTTGTCGAGGTGCATCTCTCCCAGGGAGGGGAGCACATGGCCGTCAAGGCGCTTGCGGTACGACGTGACCGTCCCCGGCTTGCTTCCGTTCGTCTCCAAGCTCTTCAGCCAGGTCCGCTTGAACTCGTCAAGCGTCGGTACTTGACCTGCCGCGCGGCGTTCCCCACGCGCGATCGCGCGGACGTCGCCTCGGAGTTTCTCGCGGGCGACCCGTGCCTCCAGGGCCGACGCGGCCACCACGACCCGCTTGATCGTCGACTGCTTCCTTCGCAGCTTGCCGTTTTTCACAGAGCGTCCGTCCGGGCGATCGGCCCGAACGCGAACCAAGTACCTGCCGGAACCGAGAGGGAGGACCCCGTGGTTCCAGCGCCGCGACGTCGTCATTCTTCGCCTCCTCCCTGCAAGTTGGAGGACGAAGCGCCGCCGTCACGGAGCGCACCCTCAACGGTGCACGCCTTCAAGCCGGATTTCAAGTAGGCCTCAAGATCGGCAACGTCGAACATCGTCGTCCTGCCTCGCCGCCCGAAGGGGCGCAACCTGCGGCGGTGCACGAGCATCCGAACGGCTGCGGTGCTGTTGTAGCCCAGGAATCGAGCGGCGGCGGCGGTGGTGAGGAGCGCCGTTGCCGGTGCGTCAGCGTGTTGGGATGGGTCGTCGTCGGGCGATCCGGATCCAGCCGCTCTGGGTCTTCGTCTGGAGGCCTGACGGCTGCGGGCGCGCCCCGGACTGCGGCGAGGCGGCCGGCCGGAATCGGCAGGCACCCCAGCATCCCACGGCGCGGCAGACCCGTCCCAGTCCTCGTCCCGGATCGCCTGCGCGAGCGGCACCGCGCCCCGCGGCGGCCGCTTCCCGGCGGGCAGCTCGTAGACACGTCGCTCGTGCACGACGCAGCGGTCGGGGTCGACCAGATCCTGCGTGTCGTCGAAGAACATCGGGGCCGAGATCATCGTTGCGGTGGAGTTCATCGATCGGCTCTCCTCGCCCGTCGTTCTGCGCGGTGCACGATCTGGATCATCCGCGAACCGCGGCCAGTCGTCAACCACATTTCCCCTGGTGTAGGGATCTGTAGGACGCAATCAGTCGGACGACCACGGGGTCGGCGACGGCTACGGCGTCTCATCGTCTCCACCATCCGCGGTCGGCGACGTGCGGGTCACGCAGATGCAGTACTCCGCCTCCTCACCCCCGGCCGGCGGTTCGTCGTTGCACGGCGACGGATCACACGCCGCGGAGTCGGGCCAGCCGTCGTCGTCGGCGCAGGTGCAGCGGCTGGCGGGGCGCACCTCCACCTCAAGCAGGGCCCGCAGCGGCGGTTGCTCGGTCGCCTTCTCGGACGAGACGATCGGCCGCGTCGGAGGCGAGGTTGTCGGCGGAGCGGGCTCCGTCGTCGGCGTGTCGGCGGCGGTGCCGCCCAGCCGACCGCCGTCGTCACCGCTGAAGCCGTCGTCGTCGGGGCAGACGCACGGCGCGGGACGCACGGTGATCTCAATCCGTCCGAGCGTCGTCGTCGTCGGCGACGTCGTCGTGGCCGCGCCGGCCGCGAGTTACGGATCGCCTGTTCGATGTCGTCGCCAGCGGTCCACAGCAGGAAGATGACGTTCCGGATGTCCTCGCAGGTGTCGTTTCCCAACTGGCGCAGGGTGTCGCGGCCCAGCAGCCAGTCGGGCTCCGGACGATCAACCAGCAGCCAACGCAGGACATCGCCGTGCCGGTCGATCACCCTCGCCACATTGCGAGCGATACTGGGCGTAGCCAAGGATCCTCTCGCGGCCAGGTCCGAGCAGGGCGTCCTGGACGGCCGTCAGATGGGCAGCCAAGCGGCCGATATCGGTAGCCCTGTTGGTCAGCGTCATGACCGAGTACAACTCCTCCCGGCCGATGCAGGCGTCGAAGACGGCGAACTCGACTTCGAACAGCGCCTCCTTGCCCGCCTCGATCGCGCGCAGGAAGATATGGAGTTCTTCGTGGATGCGGGCGGCGATCCAGCCCGAGTCGATGGTACTGCGCTCGCAGCAGTCGGCGTCGGCCCAGATGCCGCGGAGCTTGGCCATCAGGGCAGCGTCGTGGATGGGCGGCATATCCTCGAAGGGATCGCGGCCTCCACCTCCGGGCCGCTGGTTGGGCTCCACCTCCCCGGTGGCCGCACTTTGCTGGATGACGTCGTTCATGTTGTCGCTCATGGCTTCTCCTACCTCGACGGCGCCTCGCCGTCGTCATGGGCCGGACCTCGGTCCGGCACACCACCTACTTCCGATTCCGCCTGCCGCTGTACCCGGCCGAGCGACCTTCCATGGGCCGAAGCCGCAACTCGATCTCGTTGGAGCCCCACCGGCGGGCCCGTATGATGACCGCGCGCACCGTCTCACGCGGCCACTTCGTCCGATCGAGTTCGCGGGCCTTCGCGATCGTGCGCTCCGGGTAGCGGAGCCCGGCCCCACCGAGTTCCCGGTACTTCTTCCCGATCGGAAAGGTCTCGAACACCTCGACGATCTGCGCGTCGGTCCAGTTGCAGCGGACGAGGCCGTAGCACGCGCTGAGGTCGCCCTCCGACCGGCTCGGGAAGCCCGCCGCCGCGAAGTCGCCGGTCGTGATCAACCGGTACTCGTCATCCCACAGCATCGCCGTCGGGACCTCGGGCTGGGATGCAGGCTGCAGAGGCCACGTCCTCGTCGTCCGCTTCGGCAGCATGGTAGCCTTGCCCCGCCCCGGCCGGAGTTGCCGGAGCGGAGGATCCGCCAGATGCCACGAACCAGGAAGAAGGCCGCAGACGACCCCGTGGTCGAGAGCACGCGCGCGAAACCGTGGATCGACCGGCAGTTGCCCGAACTTGGGCCGCTCCTGTTCTGGCGCGATGCGCCGGACGAAGGTCGCGAAGGCATCGCCTGCATCACCACGTTCTGCCCCGATCCGGAGTGCCCGTGCCGGGACGCCGCGCTGGACGTGTTCGCCGTCGACGATCACCTTCTTGCCGTCGAAGTCACGCGCAGCGGCACGGTCCAGATGCCCAGCATCCCCGGCGGCGGTGCGGAGTCCAAGCCGACTCCCCGGGCGAGCTGCATGGTCGACCTGGATTCCGGCAGCACGACGCCGGACGGGGGTCGGCAGGACGAGGCGGTGGTTGCCTGGTTGAAGGAAGCCCTCGACCAGGACGTGTTGGATCTCCTGCGGCGTCGCTGGATCAAGATGAAGCCGGGGTTGGTAGGGCGAAGCACGCCTGTGCGTGCCGCGCCGACACCAGGTCGCAACGATCCGTGCCCGTGCGGCAGCGGGAGGAAGTACAAGCAGTGCTGCATCGACAGGCCGCCGACGGTCGCTGCCGAGGCGGCGGATCCGTGTCTGGCCGTGCATCCCCGCGGGGATGCACCTGCTGGGCAGCCGACCCGGTCGGGTACCCCGCGTTCGAAGGCGGCTGTTGCGGCCGGCACCCAACCCGTTCGACGACCTCGGGTGGGCAGGACAGTCCGTCCGTGATCGACCGGCTCGGATCGTCGAAGATCGTCGAAGATCGTCGAACTCCGGACGAACTTCGACGATCTTCGACGACCACACCGTCGGGAGATGTGGTACTTGCGGTCAATGATTGCGTACTGTTGAGCAGATCCACGATCGCAGGCCGACCTGGCACATTTCGAGCACAGTCCCGGTCGCTCGCGAGGCGTACGATGGTGGCGATTCGAACCGGTCGGGGAGCCAGGCTACGACGAGCGTGGGTCTTGCGCCCCGCCGGTCCCGGCGGCGAGACGCGGGGCAAAGGCGGCGGCCTCGATACGGGCGCTCGCGGCGTCCGGCGTGGCCGGTCGATCGGGCGCGTTCCTCGGACCTTGAGTCCGAGATCGACTCCGGACGGACGATTCTCGTTGACGCGTCGTCCGACGCGGTCGCACCATCACGGTGGTTGGTGCGGCGGTGGGATCGGCCGCATCGCCCAAGGAACGGTTGAACAAGTAGACGAGGGCGTGCGGGAGTGGGCCGTGGTGTCGCCTGCTCGCGCCGTCGGCGGGAGCGAGTTGAACCTGCGTGTCCCCGGACCGGAGCAACGGTGTCGTCGCTGCTCGGTCGCGGGAGGCTCGCGGGCGACGTGAGTTCGCTGGGGCACTTGGCGTCTGGGGGTAGTTAGGGGCGCGCCAGGTGGAGTCACAGACCCGACGTCGGCCGTCATGCGCCGTCGGACGTCCTGCTGCTGGTTCCTGCGTTTCCGGCAAAGAAGAGTTGTTGCCACGGGGCAGCCGTCCGGCTGTCGCCCCGTTGCGTCGAGTGCTCTCCGTACAGGGAGGAGGTCCAGGATGACCATGCGTGGATGGTGGTGGCTGTTCCTGCTCGTCGCGGCCGTCGCGGGCTGCGGCGACGACACGACGAGCAACCCGGACGATGGCGGCGAGACGGACGTCGCGACCTGCGACCCGACCGATTGCGACGAGGCCTGCATCGCCGGAGGCGCCACCGCCGGCGTCTGCCGCACCACCGGCTGCGAGTGCATCGGCGGTGGTGATGCCGACGCCGACGTCGAGGACATCGAAGACGTCGGCCCGGATCCTGCTGACGACTCCGCACCACCCGAGGACGGGACCGACGTGGAAGCCGACACCGGGCCGGTCGATGCCGACGGTGACACCTACCCCGAGGACATCGACTGCGACGACCACGACGCCGACGTCTTCCCTGGCTCGGTCCGCGAATGCACCTCCGCCTGCGGCACCGGCACAGAACGCTGCGACGCCGGCTCGTGGGTCGGCTGCACGGCCCCCACCGATTGCGCCTGCCCGACCCCCGGCGAGACTCGCCTGGTCGAATGCGGCCGTTGCGGCCAGGCCAGCCAGCGCTGCGGCTCTGACGGCGTCTGGGAGATGCCCGGGACCTGCATGTACGAGGGTGAGTGCTACGCGGGCGAGGTCGGGACCGAGCCCTGCGGCCTCTGCGGCGAGCACTCCCGGCTCTGCTCCGAGACCTGCGCCTGGCTGGACTGGGAGGCGTGCGTCGACCCGGGTGGGGAATGCGTCCGCGGCACGACCGAGATCACCCGTGAGGGCTGCCCCGCTGGACAGATCCAGCAGCGCCGGTGCAGCGACACCTGCGGCTGGACCACCGACGTCGCCTGCACCACGGACTGCATCCTGACCCCGCGAACCGGCGGGCACCAGGAGGAGGTCTGCGTCCCGGGCGGCGACTTCATCATGGGCGAGGATGAGGGGGGCACCTGGAGCGCCGCCTGGCGGCCAGTCCACACCGTCACCCTGTCTCCCTACTTCGTCGACGTGTTCAAGGTCACCAACGCACGCTATCGCGCTTGCGTCACGGCGGGCGCCTGTGTGGCACCCCATGCTCCGGGGGCGACCTACTTCCTGGCGGATCGCACGACGTACGATTCCCACCCGGTGACGGACGTCAACTACGCCGACGCGGTGGCCTTCTGCGCCTGGGACGGCGGTCGCCTGCTGCCGACCGAGGCGCAGTGGGAGAAGGCCGCGCGCGGGCCGGCGCCGCGAACCGTCTCGCAGCCGTGGGGCGACAGCACCGACTTCTGCACCTACATCAACCACGAGGACTGCGGCGACCCGGATATGACCGTCAGCGTCGACGAGCACCCGCTCAACGTCTCCTTCTACGGCGTCCGTGGCATGAACGCGAACGGGATCTGTTGGGCAAGGGACTGGTACGATTCCGCCTACTACTCATCATCACCTGGGGCGGATCCTGAGGGACCGGCCATCGGAACGCAACGAGTCTTCCGCAGCCAGAATTGGTCATTCACGGTGCTGCCAGACCATAGCACCCTGAGCCGACGCTGGCCTGCCGTTCCAGGAGCATCAGGCCGCGACCTGGGTCTCCGATGTGCCCGTCAACCGTGGTCGCGCTGACCGGAGATAGGAGGTCGAAGATGACGAAGAACGCCATCACCCGAGTGCCGCTGCTGACCCTGGTGCTGGTTCTTACCGTCGTCGGGCTGGGCGGGTGCTATCCCGCAGATCAGGCCCCCGACACAGACGCCGCCGCCGACCCCCCAGCCGTCGATTGGACCACATATGCCGGTCTTCACATCTACGCGGAGAGATGGAAGATCGGTGGCGAGAACGACGTGGTCATCGAGCACGACGACTTCGGACCCGTCGACCTCGTGGAATTCGAGAACGCCATCGTCTCCAAGTGCTACGGGACCATCAGGTACACGGACGCCGACCAGTACCGGCACATCTGCGACGACGTGAACATCGACGCTCTCGGACCACCGTCTCCAGCGTCCCTCTGCCAGTACCGATTGTGTCGACAGCAGCTCGCGCTGTGCAGCGGCTACGCGAACCTCAGCCTGGCGGATCTTGTGGCTCCCACCGAAACCGAGGTACGCCCGCTCGTCATCGAGGGAACGCCAAGCTACGACCGCGGCCGGCTCTACCTGTCCCACACGTTCGGCCAAGCGCCGGGCGTCCTCGGGACCATGCAGCAGGAGGCCGACACCCTGCGCTACAAGGTCCCACCCCAGCAACCGGCGGACCGAACCCTGCTCTTCGAGGCCGCCCTGGAGTTCTTCCGCGCCGCCGGCATCGAGAGCGGTGAGGCGTTCGAGGCGGAGTGCCTGGAGCCGCCTCCGGCAGCAAACGTCTACCGATGGACCAACGACCTGCCGGCGGGCGACGATGCGGCGGTCTCCCTCCGCGTGCTCGGTCTTGGTGGCTTCCAGGAAGCCACGATTCGGTTCGACGACGTCCTGGAACGCCTGATGCGCAACGAGATGGAGGTCGCGCGGCTGAACGGCGCCGATGATGTCGGGCTCCGGCAGCAACGGCTCTGGAACGGCGAGGTCAACTCGCAGGTTTCCGCGCTGCGGCGCCTCTACGGTGAACTCGACCCCGAGAAGTACCCGGAGGGACTGCTCGTTGCCACGACGCCGCTTGACGAAGCGACGGAACGGGCGATCTCCGTACTCCGCGCCTCGGGGCTCGACCTATCCGACACGTCCATGGATGGTAGGACGCTGGCGTCGAGCGCTCTGCAGGTGCTCGACGAGACGACTGCCGGCGTGATGGTGCGGTCGTTGACGGCCCGCGCCGCTGACGCTGGCATGGACCCGCCGGATGTCTCGGCACTCCTGGAGGCGGCCAGGACGAACGTCGACGACTACTTGTCGAGCAACGGGATGAGCACCGCGGCGTTCGAGCGAGCGGCGCGGTACCTGCGAGAGCAGGTGGCGGTGCTGGAGAAGCCGGTTGCCGATGCCGCGACCACGGACTCCGGCA
>CAZMRP010000199.1:0-8247 GCA_964568275.1 uncultured Myxococcales bacterium | reverse complement strand
AACAACGGTCGTGCGCGTGCTGCTCATCGTTTCCTCCCGGATGGACGGTCGACGATCCCGAGTCGACCACATCGGCGACCGCGATTCAACCGCGGGCGGCGCGCCCGGATCGCAACGCTGGAGCGTCTTTCGCGAGGCAGGGGAGCCTGCCGCTGCCTGCCGCAGCAGCCCCGCGGAATGGTCCCCCACCGGCCGCCGGGATTGCCGCCGCACCGGTTTCGTGGCAGGAAACGTGGAGGGAGGGGAACGGGGGCGATGATGTCGGGAGCGGGGGTCGGGCTCGGTTTCGTCGCCTCGGCCGTGACGTGGCTCTCCCTGGGCTGCGGCGGCGGCCCGAGCGGTCTGCCGGACGTGGTCGACGACGGCGCGGACGCGACCGGCGTGGACGTGGCGGACGGGTCCTCGGCCGATGACGCTGCGGCCGACGCCCCGGACGCCGCCGACGCCGCGGCGGAGGTCGACGCCGACGTCGACGACGGGGCCGACGGGGAGGTCGAGGTCGACGCGGACGCGGTCCGTCGCCTGTTCGGCGTCACGGTGACCGACCCGTGGGTCGCCGAGGAGCCGGGAGCCGGCGTCCTCGGCACGCGGTTGGACGGACTGGTCGGCGCCGGAGGGAGGAGACCCGCGGTCCGCGTCGTGTTCGACGAAGGCATCGACCGGGTCTTCCGCGCCGGCGGCCTGGACGCCGCGTCCTACGTCGCGCCCGTCGGGAACATCTCGACCCACGCGCTCGTGATGGGCGAGCTGCTCGACTCCCTCTACGTCCCCGACTACGACCTGGCCCAGTACCGGTCGCGCGCCTGCGAGTACCGCGCGACCCTCGGGCACCTCGTGGACGTCTGGGAGCTGGGGAACGAGGTGAACGGCGAGTGGCTCGGCGACGGCGTCCTGGAGAAGCTGGCGGCGGCGACCGAGGTGTTCGCGGCGGACGCGGCGGCGTTCGAGGCCGCGTGCCCCGGATTCCGGCTCCGCGCCGACGAGCGGCCGTTCGAGCGGGCACTCACGTTCTACTACAACGGTCCGTTCGCGGGCGGGGTCGCGACGTCGGACAACTGCTGGAGCGTCGCGTCGCACGCGATGGAACGCTGGGTCGACGACCACTTCGCCGCCGCCGGGGCCGTGGGGACGGAACGGATCGGACCGCACCTCGATCTGGTCCTCGTCAGCTACTACGAGGACGACTGCGACGGCATCCAGCCCGACTGGACGCCGGTGTTCGAGCACCTGGGCGCGGTCTTTCCCGCCGCGGCGCTGGGGTTCGGCGAGTGCGGGACGGAGGACGCCGCGTCGAAGGTCGCCTACGTCGAGCGGTACTACCGGGGGATGGACCTGCCGGACCCGGAGTACGCGAACATGCACCTCGCGCACCCGCGGTTCGTCGGCGGCTACTTCTGGTGGTACTTCAGCGAGGATCTGGACGACGCCGCCGTCTACGGCGCCCTCGCCGGGGCGCTCGGCGGCCCGTTCTGGACGGGCCCCTGACGCCGCGCGCCGCGCTCGCGGTTCCGGGAACGGCCGCGCGCGTCCGCCGCGGGCTTCACGACCGGGGAACCGTCAGAACGTCGGCCGGTAGATCGGGAACTCGCGGCACAGCGCGCGGACCTCGTCGCGCACGCGGTCGCGCAGCGCGTCGTCCGTCGGGTGCGTCAACAGCTCGGCGACCCAGGCCGCGATGCGGGCCATCTGCGCCGCGCCCATCCCGCGGGTCGTCACCGCCGGGGTGCCGAGCCGGATGCCGAACGGCTTCCTGGCCGTCCCCTTGTCCCCGGGCACCTTGTTCTTGTTGACGACGATGTGCGCCTCCTCGAGCCGGATCGACGCCGCGTCGCCGTCGAGTCCCTGCGGCTCGAGGTCCACCAGCATCAGGTGGTTGTCGGTGCCCCCGCTCGCCACGCGCAGCCCGCGGCCCTGCAGCTCCTCGGCCAGCAGCTTCGCGTTGGAGACCACCTCGCGCACGTACTGCTTGTACTCGGGCGTCTCGAGGTGCTTGAGCCCGACGGCGATGGCGGCGATGTTGGCCTGGTGCGGGCCGCCCTGCAGCACCGGGAACACGGCCCGGTCGATCTTCGCCGCGTGCTGCTGCCGGCACAGGATCAGCGCGCCGCGGGTCATCCGCAGCGTCTTGTGGGTCGTCGTCGTCACCACGTCGCAATGCGGCACGGGGCTCGGGTGCAGTCCCGCCGCCACCAGCCCGGCGATGTGGGACATATCCGCCAGCAGCAGCGCCCCGGCCTCGTGCGCGATGGCCGCGAAGCGCGCGAAGTCGATCGTCCGCGGATAGGCGCTCGCCCCGCACACGATCAGCTTCGGCTTGAACTCCAGCGCCTGGGCCCGGATGGCGTCGTAGTCCAGGAGGCCGGTCTCGGCATCCACGCCGTACTGCCGGACCTGGAACATCTTCGCCACGACGTTGACCTTCGCGCCGTGGGAGAGGTGGCCGCCGGAGTCGATGTCCAGCGACAGGATCCGGTCGCCGAGCTGCAGCAGGCCGAGGTACGCCGCGAGGTTGGCGTTGGAGCCCGAGAGCGCCTGGACGTTGGCGTGCTCGGCCCCGAACACCCGGCAGGCCCGCTCGAGCGCCAGCGACTCCAGCCGATCGATGTGCGCCAGGCCCCGGTAGTAGCGCTCCCCGGGGTAGCCCTCGCTGTAGATCCCGGACAGCATGGAGCTGATGGCCTTCATCGACGACTTGGGCGGGTAGTTCTCCGAGGCGATCAGGTTCAGCGTCTCCTCGTTGCGGACCATCTCCTGGCGGATGATCCCGTCGACCTCCGGGTCGAAGTCCGGCAGCTTGAGCTCCAGCAGGTTCCGCGCGCCCTCCATCCCGTCACCCTCCCTTCCCCGGCTTGAAGATCACCCCCGTCTGGGTCCGGCCGTTGAGCTTGACCACCAGCGGCTCGTCGCAGCGCACGTGGCGCACGTACGTCTTGCGCGAGACCGCGGGCTGCGCCGTCAACCAGTCCCAGTCGACGAACCCCTCGCCCCGCTCGGCGTTGACGGTGAAGTAGCCGACCTGGAAGCTGGTCAGGTTCTGGAAGAAGTGGCTCCCCTGGGACGGCTCGACGACCAGGTCCGGCAGGCCGGCCTCGACGATGGCCCGGGCGCCGGCGAGCTGGCCCCAGTTGACCGGGATGCCGAGCCACGGGTCGCGGGAGCCCCAGCGGCCCATGCCGAGCAGCAGGTACGGCACGCCGTCGGCCTGGAGCTGCGCGTTGTACTCGGCCACCTCGGCGGCCACCGCGCGGGTCTGCGCGCGGTCGAAGGCCTCGCGGTCCACGAACACCAGGTCGCGCACGTCGTCGATCCGGCCGTTGCCGAGCGCGCGGGGGGAGCGGCAGACCAGGTCGGCGTCGGCGACGTCGTCGAGCCGCAGCTCGCCGGCCTCGTGGCTCAGCACCAGCGGGCGCATCTGCAGGATGCCGAACTGGCGCGGCCCGCCGCCGGCCGGGGCGAGGTTCACGGCGAACTCGATCTCCACCGGCGAGTTCATCCCCCAGCGGCCCATCGCCGTCAGCAGCCGGAGCAGCTCGGCCAGCGGGAAGCTGTCGTGCTTGAGCAGCGGGGCCAGCGAGACCAGCCGCACGCCGGGGCGCGAGGTGCCGTCGTACAGCGCCTCGTTCTGGTGGTCCCAGGTCGACACCAGCTCCCCGAGCATCCCGTCCTGCTCGGCCGTCTCCAGCGGCAGCCGCAGCAGCTCGCCGGCGCCGTGGACGGGCGGCGACTGCGGCGACAGGTCGACGGCGTAGTACTCCCGCTGGGACTGCTTGAGGTACTGGCGCGGGTCGGAGAGCTGCAGCACCTGCCGCGGGTAGCGCGGACAGAAGCTGAGCACGGGCGAGCCGTCGACCACCGCCTGGCCCAGCCCCGCGGCCACCGACACCACGCCGTCCTCCGCCTCCTGCGGCGGCACCGGGTAGCTGTTGTGCGAGCGGGCCACGCCGGAGAAGTGCGGGTAGAACCGCTGCTCGTGCGGATTTCCCAGCACGCGCTGCACGATCACCGCCATCTTCTCCTCCTCCAGGCGGTAGTTCGTGGCGCGCATGTAGTCCTTGGCGGCGCGGGCGAAGGTCGAGGCGTAGACGGCCTTGATCGCGGCGGCGAGCTGCGCCAGGCGCTGCTCGAGCGACGGGCCGTTGTTCGGCACCATGAAGGTGTCGTAGACGCCGGCGAACGGCTGGTACAGCGAATCCTCGAGGATGCTCGAGCTGCGGACGGCGAGCGGGTAGTGGATCCCGGCCAGGAACGAGCGGAGCTGGGCCAGCGTCTCCTCGGGGAGCGGCGCCTCCTGGAACCGGCGCCGGAGCTCCTCGTCGTCGTCGCCGGACAGCGCGAACGCCTGCAGCCGGTTGTCCTCGATGAAGCGGTCGAAGACCGAGGTGCAGAGCACGACCGAGCCCGGGACGACGATCCGCACGTCGGGGAACCAGTCGCGCAGGCCGAACTGCTTGACCAGCATCGCGATGAAGGCCAGGCCGCGGGCCTTGCCGCCGATGCTGCCGTGGCCGATGCGGGCGATGTTGATCGACGTCTCGAAGTCCTGCGGGTCGAAGTCGACCACCATGCCGCGGTAGTTCGCCAGCCGGTTCTCGCGCAGCTGGTCGATCAGGTAGCGGCGCATCTCGGTGCACGTGCCGTACTCGGTGACCTTGTGCGGCTTGAGCCGCGCGGCCAGCAGGAACTCCGTGCGCGCCTTGAGCCAGTGCGAGAAGTGGTCGCGCTGCGCGTGGTACAGCAGGCTCTCCTCGGGCACCGTCTCCAGCACCTCCTCGAGCTGCTTGAGGTCGCGGGCCCGGGCCACCTCGGTGCCGTCCCGCCGCTTGAACACGAAGTCGCCGAAGGAGAAGTGCTCGAGCATGTACGTGCGCAGGTCGGACAGCAGCGTCGGCGATTCCTTCCACAGGAACGACGCGCCGGCCTCGTGCGCCAGCCGCTCGTTGTCCCGCTCCGCGGACTGCAGCACCAGCGGCAGGTCCGGGCGGTCGGCGTGCACCCGCCGGGACAGCTCGATCCCCGCCGCGGGGTCGACCCGGCCGTCGCGCGGGAAGCGGATGTCCGAGATGATCGCCAGCACGTCCTCGCGGTACCGCTCGTAGTAGCCCCAGGCCTGCTCGAAGTCGTTGGCCAGCAGGATCTTCGGCCGGGCCCGCATCCGGTACAGCTTCTGCGACAGGTTGCGCCCCTCGGCGATCAGCCGCTGCGACTGCTGCATCAGCTCGGAGTAGAACAGCGGCAGGAACGACGAGTAGTAGCGGATCGAGTCCTCGACCAGGATCAGCACCTGGACGCCCACCGCCGCGTGGTCCGCCGCGACGTTCATCCGATCCTCGACGTGCTTGATGATCGTGAGGAAGATGCGGAAGTCGCCCTGCCAGTTGAAGATCCGATCGAAGATCGCCGACTCCGGCCGCCGCAACAGGTCGGCCAGCTCGCGGTTGTCGTAGGTCAGCAGGATGAACGGCGTCTCGATGCCGGCGTCGCGGATCGACCGCGCGAACTCGTGCACCGGCATGTCGTCGATGTGCATCGTCGAGATGATCAGGTTGAAGCGCCGCTGGTCGGCCGCCAGCTCCAGCGCCTCGCGCCCGGTGGAGACCCGGGTGATCCCCGGCGCGTACGACAGGTTGTGCTCGAGGAACTCGCTGAGCAGCATCTCGTGCAGCTTGCCGTCCTCCGCCAGCACGAACGAGTCGTAGGGGCTGGACACCAGCAGGATCTCGCGCACGCGACGCTGCATCAGGTTCTGGAACCCGGACAGCCGCGCGGTCTCCGATTGCCGCTCGAGGAATTCCCGGAACTCCGCCATCGCCACCACCGACGCGCCGGCCGGGTCGGGCCGGCCGGGCCGCGCGCATCCTACACGCAACCCGCGCCCCGAGGGTAGGGGAGCCCCGCGCCGCGAACGCCGGGGAGGGAATCGGTCGCGGCGCGCGGGCGGTGCCGGCAGAGGAAGCCGGTTGCGGCGGCCCGGGCCCGTCGCAGGCCCGGCGCGGGCGCTTCGGGGGGAATCAGCGGACGGGGACTAGATCACGCCCTGGTCCATCATCGCGTTGGCGACCTTGAGGAAGCCCGCGATGTTGGCGCCGTTGACGTAGTTGCCCGGCGTGCCGTAGGCGGCGGCGGCGTCGACGCACGACTTGTGGATCCGCTTCATGATGTCGTGCAGCTTGGCGTCGACCTCCTCGCGCGACCAGGAGAGGCGCATCGAGTTCTGCGTCATCTCGAGGCCCGAGGTCGACACGCCGCCGGCGTTGGCGGCCTTGCCCGGCCCGTAGAGCAGCTGGTGCTCGAGGAAGTGGTGCACCGCCTCGGGCGTGCTCGGCATGTTCGCGCCCTCGGACACCAGGTAGACGCCGTTCTTGATCAGGTTCTGCGCGTCCTTGCCGTTGATCTCGTTCTGCGTGGCGCTCGGGAAGGCGCACTGGGCCTTGATGTCCCACAGCGGGTTGTGGTCCGCCTTGGGGTCGATCGCCTTGAACTCGACGCCCTTGAAGTGGTCGGCGTACTCCTTGATCCGGCCGCGCTTCTTGTTCTTCAACTCCATCACGAACGCCAGCTTGTCGGGGGTGATCCCCTCGGGGTCGTGGATGAAGCCGTTGGAGTCGGAGAGCGTGACCGCCTTGCCGCCGAGCTGCGTGATCTTCTGCACGGTGTACTGGGCCACGTTGCCGGAGCCGGAGACCAGGCAGGTCTTGCCCTGCAGCGTCTCGCCGCGGGTGCCGAGCATCTCCGCCGCGAAGTACACCGAGCCGTAGCCGGTGGCCTCGGGCCGGACCAGCGAGCCGCCCCAGTTGAGCCCCTTGCCGGTCAGCACGCCGGTGAACTCGTTGCGCAGCTTGCGGTACATGCCGAACATGAAGCCGATCTCGCGCCCGCCCACGCCGATGTCGCCGGCCGGGACGTCGGTGTCCGGCCCGATGTGGCGGAACAGCTCGGCCATCAACTGCTGGCAGAACCGCATCACCTCGTTGTCGCTCTTGCCCTTGGGGTCGAAGTCCGAGCCGCCCTTGCCGCCGCCCATCGGCAGCGTCGTCAGGCTGTTCTTGAACACCTGCTCGAAGGCCAGGAACTTCAGGATCCCCAGGTTCACCGACGGGTGGAACCGCATCCCGCCCTTGTACGGCCCGATCGCGCTGTTCATCTCGATCCGGAACCCGCGGTTGACCCGCACCTGGCCCTGGTCGTCGACCCACGGGATGCGGAACAGGATCACCCGCTCCGGCTCCACCATCCGCTCCAGGATCCTCGCCGCCCGGTACTCGGGGTGCTTGTCCAGCACCACCGCCAGCGAGTCGGCCACTTCCTGCACCGCCTGGTGGAACTCCGGCTCCGCCGGGTTCTTCGCCTTCACCTCTGCCAACAGATCGGTCACGTACTTCGACGCCATCGATTCCTCCTTCTGCAATCCGACTTCCGGCCCCCGAGGGGGCGATTCGCGGCGTAGTCGCGTCCCCCGGGGTTGTCAACCCCCGCCCGCGGCGACCGAATCCCGCCGTTTTACCGCCGGTTGCGCAGCCCCGTCCGCCCGCCGCCGGAGGCTCACGGCCCGCCGGGCGCGTGCCGCACGACGTGGACCACGTCGGCCTCGATCCGGATGCCCTGCAGGTTCGCCAGGAACCGCGTCGAGGAACGCAGACCGCGGCTCGAGACGATGGTCCCGCGGGTCGTGCCGGGCTGGTCGCCGTTGACGGGCCGCGACGACATCTCCTTGATGGCCACCGCCGTGCCGCCTGCCATTCCGGGCACCGTGCGGCGCAGGCCCGGACAGCGCACCCCGTACGATTCGCCCGGCGCCCTGCAGGGCTCCGAAATCACGGCGTACGGGATCGGCAGCGGCGTCCCCGACTCCGCGGCCACGTCCGGGGACGAGTCGATCGTGCGCGGCTGGACGTCGAGCTCCAGTCGCCCCTGGGCGCGTCCGTTGGTCGTCCGCACGTCCGCCGCCCGGCAGCCGCCGCCGCCCAACGTCGCCCGGAAGCTGTCGTACCGGAGCTCCCCCTCGCCCTCGATCGGCGGCAGTCCCGGCGCCTCTCCGCCGCTCGCCGCCGGCGACAGCCTCACTCCCGTCATCGACAGCTCGGAGCGGAACCCGACCCCGTCCTGCTCCGGCACCACGATCGTCAACGTCGTCTCCAACTCGAAGGTCAGGCAGTCGGCGAGCTGCTCGTCCCCCTCCCGTCCGAGCACGCCCGACTCCCGCCGCTGTCCCAGCCCCTCCGCCGTGCCCGCCCGGCGCGCCGCCGCGCC
>CAZMRP010000198.1:0-8263 GCA_964568275.1 uncultured Myxococcales bacterium | reverse complement strand
ACCCGATCGCTCTGTGTGAACTGGGCATTCGTAGCCTCGACGTCGGCCCCCGGCGCCTGGATGTCCTGCAGCGGGCCGAGGCACTCCGCCAGCCAGTCGCGGGCCTGCCGCGCCGGACGCGACGCCCGGAACATCGACGACGGAGAATCCAGCGCTCCGACGCTCATCGAGGCACACCCTCCCCACTCGAGCCCGGCCCGAACGAACCTCCGGGACGCCCGCATCCTAGCGGATTGCGTGAGGATCGCAAGCAACGGGCGGGACGGACCCTACTCGTGGACGAACGGGGCGGCGACCTTGGGGCCGTTCTTGACGAAGTTGTCGAGGCCGATGCGCATGTCCTTCGTCGCGTGGCACGACGCCAGCATCTCCGCCTCGTACTTGAGCCCCTCCTCGAGCTTGCGCCGCGCCCCGCCCAGGATCGCCTCCTGGAGGATGGCGTCGATCTTCTTCGACAGCGCGCCGAGCTCCACGTCCGGCAGCTTCGCCGGAATCTCCAGCGGCCCGCGCTCGATCGGCTTCGGCTTGACCTTGCCGGCGACGATCTCGCGCACCAGCGCGATGCCGCGCTCGCGCACGTCCCCGGCCACCTCCTCCGCGATCAGCCCGATCTCCAGCGCCTTCGCCGACGAGATCGGCTCGGCGTTGCGCAGGATCGGCCAGGCCGCCGCCAGCCCCACCAGCCGCGGCAGCCGCTGCGTCCCGCCCAACCCCGGGATGATCCCCAGCTTCACCTCGGGCTGCCCGACGAAGACCTTCAGCCCCTTGGCCGCGACGCGCATCGTGCAGCTCATCGCAATCTCGTTGCCGCCGCCGAAGGCCAGCCCGTTCATCGCGCAGACGACCGGCTTGCCGAGATTCTCGATCGCGATGCCGGTCTGGTGGGCCGCCAGCGAGTGGGCCTTCATCGCCGGCCCGTCGGGCAGCGTCGCCAGCTCGTTGACGTCCGCCCCCGAGACGAACGCGCGCGTGCCGAACCCGGTCAGCACCGCACCCACGACCTTCGGGTCCTTGCCGATCGCCTCGAACTGCTCCTTGAGCTGCCGCAGCACCGTGGCCGACAGCGCGTTGAGCACCGCCGGGCGCCGGATCGTCACCACCGCCACGTCGCCCACGTCCTCGCGGAACACGAACGGCACGTCGAACGGCTTCCCCGTCGCCGCCTGCCGGACCAGCACCTCGGCCACCTTGAACCCGGGATGCCGCTCGGCGTAGCTCTGCACCAGTTGCAGCGCGCGCTCGACGCCGACGGCGTTCATCGTGCGGAACGGCGGCTTCATCACCAGCGCGTTCTCCACGGCGACGTCGAGGTCGCCGATGGAGGCGATGCCGGAATCGACGATTTCGGCCGCCATGCCGAAGTACGCCCCGAGCATGTCGTCGGCGATGCGCTGCGCCTTGTCCGCCGGCACCTCGACCTTCTCGTCCTTCCCCGCCGTGGGCCAGGCCGAGCCGTCCTGGACCTTCTGCTTCAGGCTCTCGGGCGAGCGGTACCAGGGCATGATCTTCTGGCCTTCGATCTCGAGGCCGTGGTTGGTG
The DNA here is from genome assembly GCA_964568275.1 of uncultured Myxococcales bacterium. GTDB lineage: Bacteria > Myxococcota_A > Polyangia > DRWM01 > JAAZOP01 > JAAZOP01. Next base: position 6,724 of record CAZMRP010000198.1, on the reverse strand, counting down.
ATCGGGTTGCCGCCGGTGAGGTTCATCGCGGTGAACGGCCCGACGCCCAGGCCGAGCGCCTTGCGGGCCGCCTCGTCGACCTCCTTCACCGTCCCGGCCCCCTCCTCCACCAGCAGCGCCGCGGCCAGGAAGTTGCCCTCGAAGATCGGGTCGACCGAATAGCCGTAGCGGCTCTTGACCCGGATCGGCATCTTGCCCAATGCCTCGTAGAACCGCATCAGGAACGCCGTGACGTCCGGCGCCGTCTCCGCGCCGGGGATCACCTCGACGACGATGTTGCGCTCGGCCGGGAAGAAGTAGTGCACGCAGGCGGTGCGCGACTTGTCCGCGATCCCGGCGAAGATCACCTCGGGCTCCATGTGCGAGGAGTTGGAGGTGAGCAGGGCGGTCGGCGGCACGAGCTGCTCGACCTGGGCGAAGATCTTCTTCTTGAGGCCTTCGTCCTCCGTCGCCGCCTCGACCACCAGGTCCGCCCCGCGGATCTGGTCGTAGTCGGTGGTCCACAGCAGCGATTCGCCGGCCAGCTTCGCCGCCTCGGGCTTGACCTTGCCCTTCTCGACCCCCTTGGCCAGCTTCTTCTCGGTGCGCGCCTTGCCGGCGTCGACGGCCTTCTGCACGACGTCGACCACGACGGTCTTGACGCCGAGCGGCGCGAGGTTCTGGGCGAAATGCAGCGCGATGTCCGGCCCGATGTTCCCCGAGCCGATGACGGCGACCTTGGTGATGGTGCGGCCCTTGACGGTGATCGGCATGGCTGTCCTCCTGAGGGGAGAGGGATTAGCAGACGGGGAAGAGGGAGGGAAGAGGGAAGAGGGGAGGAGGATCAGGCGGTGATGCAGAGGCCGTAGGTCTCGACGCCGAGCGCCTGGCAGGTCGAGCCGGCGACGTCGGCGCAGTCCGGCGTGCCGCCGGTGTTGCAGAACTTGTAGCAGCTGCCGTCCGGGTCGTCGGTCGTGGTGTAGCAGCCGAAGCCGACGGCGCAGCCGTCGGTGCACGGCGAGCCGGCGGTGCCGGTGCCCGGCGCGCCCATGCCGCACTGCGTGCAGGACGCGGTGGTGCTGACCATGCACTGGGAGTCGGCGGCGCACCCGCTGTTGTCGTACGGCGAGCAGGTGGTGCAGGCCGAGCCGCAGATCATGTAGCCGCCCCACGGGGAGCGCATGTCGCAGCCGCGGCCCGACGGGCAGTCGGTGTCCTCGTAGCAGAACTGCATGCAGTAGAAGTGCGTGCCGTCGGTGCCCAGGCACTGGGCCTGCGGCTGGCAGTTGTCGGTCCCCGACGGGCAGAGCGTGTCGAGCGGGTCGGTGCCGGCCGGGAAGCACTCCTCGGCGTCCGAGGCGCCCATCACGCAGCGCTCGCCCGCGGCGCAGCCGCATTGCATCACCAGGTTGCACGGACCGCCCAGCTCCGGCGCGCAGGTGCCCGTGTCGGCGTCGGCATCCGCGTCCGCGTCGGCGTCCGCGTCCGCGTCCGCATCGGCATCCGCGTCGGCATCCGCATCCGCATCCGCGGCCACGTCGGCGTCGGCGTCGGCCGAGGGGCAGGCGCAGAGCCGGAGGCTGGCGTTCCAGGTGCCGCGCGCGGCGCCCGTGCAGCAGACCGCGCTGCCGCCGGTGCAGAGCGCCTGCGTGCAGGCCGGGACCACGTCGTCGTCGTCCCCGCAGCCCGGCGCCGCAAGCCAGAACCCCGCGAACGCGACGACCGCAACGAGCAGAGCCATGGAAATCCGCCTCATCTGATGCTCCTCCTCCGCCCGGGTCACGCTCGGGCGCGGGTCGCACTCGGCGACCCGGATCCGCTGGACACGGTTGGCTTACAAGACGAATCGCGATCTGTCAAGGAGCGAGCGGGCCGCGGCCGGCGAGCGCCGCGGCGACGAAGCGCGCGAACAGCGGATGCGGCGCCATCGGCTTGGACTTGAACTCGGGATGGAACTGGCAGGCCACGAAGTACGGATGCTCCGGCAGCTCCACCATCTCGACGAGGTGACCGTCCGGCGAGAGTCCGGAGAGCACGAGCCCCTTCTCGGTCAGCCTGTCGCGATAGACGTTGTTGACCTCGTAGCGGTGGCGGTGCCGCTCGGAGATCTCCGTCTCGCCGTAGACCTGCCGGGCGCGGGTGTCGGGGGCGAGGCGGCAGGGCCAGGCCCCGAGCCGCATCGTGGCGCCCTTGGCGGTGACCCCCTTCTGGGTCTCCATCAAGTCGACCACCTTGTGCGGGGACTTCTCGTCGAACTCGGCGGAGTTGGCCTTGTCCAAGCCGCAGACGTGGCGCGAGAACTCGACGACGGCGAGCTGCATCCCGAGGCAGATCCCGAAGAACGGCAGCTTCTTCTCCCGGGCGTAGCGGATCGCCGCGATCTTGCCCTCGATGCCCCGCGAGCCGAACCCGCCGGGCACCAGCACCGCGTGGGCCCCGGCCAGGAGCGCCTCGGCCCCCTGCTGCTCCACCTCCTCCGAGTCGACGTACCGCACCTCGACGCGGCAGGAGTTGGCCAGCCCGCCGTGGATCAGCGCCTCGTGCAGGCTCTTGTAGGCGTCGCGCAGGTGGACGTACTTGCCCACCATCGCCACCGTGACCGTGCCCTTGGTCGGCTCCCGCCGGCCGTCCGCGACCTTCTTCCACTTCACCAGCCGGGGCGCCCGCGACCAGATGTTGAGCAGCTCCGCGATCCGGTCGTCCAGCCCCTCGGCCTTCAGCTTCAGGGGGACCTCGTAGATCGAATCGGCGTCCTGCGCGGCGATCACGTTCTCCACGGGCGTGTTGCAGAACAGGGCGATCTTCTTCTTGTGCTCGGTCGAGATCGGATGGTCGCAGCGGCAGACCAGGATGTCGGGCTGGATGCCGATCTCGAGCAGCGCCTTGACCGAGTGCTGCGTCGGCTTGGTCTTGATCTCCTCGGCCGCGGCGATGTACGGCACCAGCGTCACGTGCAGGTTGATCGCGTTCTGCGGCCCCAGGCTGTGTCGCAGCTGGCGCACCGCCTCGAGAAACGGCAGGCTCTCGATGTCGCCGATCGTCCCGCCGATCTCCACGATGATCGCGTCGACCCCCTTGGCCGCCTCCCGGATCCGGTCCTGGATCTCGTTGGTCACGTGCGGGATGACCTGGATCGTGGCGCCGAGGTACTCGCCGCGGCGCTCCTTCTGGATCACCGAATCGTAGACCTGGCCCGTGGTGACCGAGTTCTTGCGGTTCATCACCGCCGACGTGAACCGCTCGTAGTGCCCTAGGTCCAGGTCGGTCTCGGCGCCGTCCTCCGTGACGTACACCTCGCCGTGCTGGAACGGGCTCATCGTGCCCGGGTCCACGTTGATGTACGGGTCCAGCTTCATCAGGGTCAGCTCGAGGCCGCGGTTCTCGAGCAGCGCGCCCACCGAGGCGGCGACGATGCCCTTGCCCACCGAGGAGACGACGCCGCCCGTGACGAAGATGAACTTGGTCTGCTTGGCCGGCATGGACGGGCTATAGACAACCTCGGCGGCTCCTGTCAACGGATACTGAAAGCCTGTACACGTGTCGCCCGGAACGGGCGCGCGGCGCCCCGCGGGGGTTGACGCGCGTTCCCGCCTGTCGGATCGGCCGCCGAAGACACGCCGCCGCGGCGCAGGAAACGTCGCGGGTTCCTTGACGCATCCGACGGTGCCCCGTACCCTGATCGCAGAAGGAGCTTCCGCGAACGAGACCCGCGGGAGCGGGAGGCCTGCATGCGTGCGCATCCGTACGTCCGCCGCAACTGGTGGCTGGCGCTCCTCGCGACGGGTCTCGCCTGTTCGACGGCCGAGAACCCGACGCTCCCCGACGTCCATGTGCCGGACGTTCCCGGCGACGGGGACGTCACGGTTCCCGACGGCGAGGACGTGCCGCTCCCGCCGGACGGCGCCGACGGCGACGCGGACGGCGACCCCGACGGAGCCGACGACGGACCGCCGCCGGGGTGCCGCAGCGACCTGGAGTGCGACGATCTGCTGAACTGCACCTCGGATTCGTGCGACCCGGCCACCGGCGACTGCATCCACACGCCGGTCGACGCGGTGTGCGACGACGGCAACGCCTGCACGACGGGCGAGCGGTGCGACCCGACGAGCGGGTGCGTGGCGGGAACGCTCGAGACCTGCGACGACGGCATTTCCTGCACGGCCGACCGCTGCGACCCGTTCACCGGCGGCTGCAGCAACAACCCCGACCACCGGCTCTGCACGCCGCCGCAGCTCTGCGACCCGGCGGCGGGCGGCTGCGTCGACCCGCCGCCCTGCACGACCGCGGCCGACTGCGACGACGGCGACCTGTGCAACGGCGCGGAGGTCTGCGACCCGGCCGTCGGCTGCCGGCCGGGCACGCCGGCCGTCTGCCGCGACGAGGTGGACTGCACCCGCGACTCGTGCAATCCGCTGACCGGCGAGTGCCTCCACACCCCGGACCACGCGCTGTGCGACAACGGCAATCCTTGCGACGGCACCGAGACCTGCAACACGACCACGGGCTGCGAGCGCGGGACGGCGATCGACTGCTCGGACGGCGTCGACTGCACGGTCGATGCCTGCGACCCGACGAGCGGCGCCTGTTCCCACACGACCGCCGACGACCGGTGCAACGACGGCGTGTTCTGCAACGGGGTCGAACGCTGCGACCTGACCGCCGGATGCGTCTCGGGCGCCGTGCCGTCGTGCTCCGACGGCATCGGCTGCACCGTCGACCGCTGCGACGGCCCGACCGACACCTGCGTCAACACGCCGGACCACGCGCGCTGCGACGACGGGCAGCTCTGCAACGGCCCGGAGACCTGCTCGGCCGCCGCGGGGTGCATCGCCGGCTCGCCGCCGACCTGCGACGACGGCCTGGCCTGCACCACCGACAGCTGCGACCCGTCGGGCGCGGGCGGCGCCGGCGCCTGCGTCTCCGTCTCCCCCGATCTCGACCTCGACGGGCACCCGGACGTGGCGTGCACCGGCGACGACTGCAACGACACGGACTTCACGATCCACCCGGGGGCCGCCGAGCTGTGCAACGGCCGCGACGACAACTGCGACGGCGGCGCCGACGAGTCGTTCGCCTGCGTGCTCGGCGCCGCCCGCGGCTGCTTCGTCGGCAGCTGCTCCGGCTCGCAGACCTGCCAGCCCGGCTGCACCTGGACCACCTGCACCGTGGCGGCCGTCGAGACCTGCAACGGCGTCGATGACAACTGCAACGGCGTGGCCGACGAGGGGTTCGCCTGCGTGTTCGGCACGACCCGCGGCTGCACCGTCGGCGCCTGCGCGGGCACCCAGGCCTGCGTCCCCGGCTGCACCTGGGGCGGCTGCACGGTCACCGCGACGGAGGTCTGCAACGGGGTCGACGACGATTGCGACGGCGTCACCGACGAGGGGTTCTCGTGCATCCCCGGGCGGACGCAGGGCTGCACGATCGGCGCCTGCGCCGGCACCCAGACCTGCTCCGCCGCCTGCAGCTGGGGTTCGTGCGTGACGACGGCGGTCGAGTCGTGCAACGGGGTCGACGACGACTGCGACGGCTCCACCGACGAGACCTTCGCCTGCCGCATGGGCGCCACCCAGTCCTGCAGCAACGCCTGCGGCCAGGGCGGCACCCAGACCTGCCAGTCCGGTTCCTGCACCTGGGGCTGCTGCAACCACGGCAGCGAGGTCTGCGGCAACACCTGCGACGACGACTGCGACGGCTCGGTCAACGAGGGCTGCGCGGCCAGCGGCGACAACTGCGCCAGCCCGCTCACGGTGTCCCCGTCCGGCGGCACCTACACCGGGACGACCGTCGGCATGCTGGGCGAGTACGACCCCACGCTCTGCGGGTACTACACCGGCGTGCCGGACGTCGTCTACGCGTTCACGCCGTCTTCCGGCGGGACCTGGCAGATCGACACCAACGGCAGCGGCTACGACACCCTGCTCCACGTGCACGGCAGCCCGTGCCTCGGCACCGAGCTCTACTGCGACGACGACGGTGGCGACGGAGCCAACTCGCTGATCACCGCCTCGCTGTCGGCCGGCGTCACCTACTACATCGTCGTCGACGGTTGGAGCACCTCGGGGACCTACACGCTGAACGTCACGCGCCCCACGACTCTGGCCCCCGGCGACACCTGCGCGTCGTCCAGCGGCTTCATCACCGGCTCGGGCACCTGGACCGGCAACTCCTGCTCGTACATCCACGACTACACGCCCAGCACCTGCGGCTCCGGCAGCGCCCCCGACCTGGTCTACGGCCTGTCCGTCGGCTACTACCGCGAGGTGGCGATCGACCTCTACTACTCGGGCTACGACACGATGCTGTACGTCCGCTCGGGGAGCTGCACCGGCACGGAGGTGGCCTGCAACGACGACTACTGGAGCACCCAGTCGTACATCGACCAGTACTTCGACGCCGGCACCTACTACATCATCATCGACGGCTGGAGCACCTACTGCGGCGCCTACCAGATGGACGTCTACTTCTACTAGCGCCGGCCGCAGCGCTTGCGCCGCCGCTCGATCGTCCGCCAGAATCCGCCCCATCCACGCGACGACGCGCGGGGGCGGAGGCACGAGATGCGACGACGTCACGGTTCGATGGTCCTCTTCGCGCTGGCCGCGGCGGCCGGGCTGCTGCCGTACGGGCTCGGCTGCTCGCGCGGCGGCCAGCAGTCCCCCACGGCCGACATCGCCGCCCCGCGGGCCGCGTCCGCCTCGACCGCCGAGGCGGACGCCGGGCCGACGACCGCAAGGGACGCCCC
>CAZMRP010000197.1:0-8266 GCA_964568275.1 uncultured Myxococcales bacterium | reverse complement strand
GACGGGGCCGACCTGCCCCACCAACGCCGGCCGGCCCGACGCGACCGCCTGCGGCCCGACCGCCGCCGGCCTGTGCTGCGGCGGCTCGTGTTTCGATCCGGGCGAGTGCTGCGACAACAGCCAGTGCGCCGGCCGCACCGATGTCGATCGCTGCAACGCCACGACGCACCGCTGCGTCTGCAACCGCGAAGGCGGCGCCTGCCCGGCGGCCGAGCCCTACTGCTGCAGCCCCCCGGGACGGTGCGAGGCCGACCCCTGCTGAGCGGGCGGTCCGGTCCACGACCACGACGCGACCGCAGGTCCGACTCCGCTCGAAGGGGCGACACGCAGCGGGGGGCGGGCGCCGGCGAGCCGCAGGGCGCGGGCGCCCGCGGAACCGATCAGCGACGACGACGCAGCCACAGGCCGAGCGCGAGGAGACCGAACAGGCCGGGGAGTGTGTCCCGCGCCGGTTGCACGCGGCACGAGCAGCCGACGTCGGAGTCGGCGCTCCCGCCGTCCGGCGAAACGTCGGCGCCGGCGTCCGGGCCGTCGAGCGGCGCGTCGGGGTCCGCATCGGCGTCCGCGTCGGCATCGCCGTCCGCATCGCCGTCGCCGTCGGCGTCCGCGTCGGCGACCGGCAGACTGCCGTCGCCGTCCCAGACGGTCGTGCACTCCAGCGGCCCGCCGCCGCCGACCGTCACCGACGCCGAGTCCTCGGTGACGTGGCCGCTGCCGTCCGTCGCCCGGGCGACGACCGCGTGCGTCCCCGCCGCCGCGCCGCTCGCATCCCAGCTCGCCTCGTAGGGCCGCGTGGTGTCGGTGGCGACCACGGCGCCGTCGACCAGGAACTCGACCCGCGGCGGCCCCTCGTCGTCGCCCGCGGCGGCGAGCAACCGCACGGTCCCCGCGACCGCGGCGCCGTCCGCCGGCTCGACCAGCTCCACGCTCGGGGCGGTCCTCGGCTCGTTGTCGATCGGCACCAGTTGGTCGGGGCTGCTCCACCGGCCGTCGGCGTAGTGGATCACGTAGTCGACGCGGTCGACGCGGGTGGCGCCGTCGAACGGCCCGACGACGGCGGTGAAGCGGCCGGCGGCGTCGGGGCCGCCGAGCGGCGTCTCGATCGCGTGGCCGTCGCCGAACGAGGTGCTGCCGGCGGGCCAGTACGCCGCGGGAGGTTCGGTCCAGCCGTCGATCCCCCAGTGCAGCGCGCCGGCGGCGTCCGCGCCGACCGTGACCACGTCGTACCGCGTGGGTGCCGCCGGGTAGTTTCCGACGCCGCCCGGTCCCGGCCCGGCTCCGCCGGTCCCGATCCAGACCTGGCGGATCGGCGAGGAGGCCAGGTTGCCCGCCGCGTCGACCGCCTCGACGAAGTAGTCGACGAAGTGGCCGCCCAGACCCTCGAGCACGGCGTGGTAGCGGTCGGCGATGAAGGTCGGGGCCGGGTCGGTGCGCGGCGCGGAGGGCACGGCGGTCATCGGCAGCACGCACCACGGCCGGGAGAGGTACAGCGCGTTGGCGTCGTCGAGCGTCCCGTCGTCGTCGGGCCGGTACCACAGCTCGACGCGCGCCAGCCCCGACACGTCGTAGACATAGGTCCAGATCTCGGTGTCCGCCGGCATCGGCGTCGTGCCCCACTCCAGCCCGCCCGGGTTGTACGGCTCGCGCTGGGGCGGGTAGATCGTCGGCGGCACGGTGTCGGCCCCGCCGCCGGCAAGGATCGGCGCGGCGGCGGCGACGGCGGCGTTGGCCGCGCGTGTGGGGTGCGCGTCCCAGCGGCCGTCCTCGGCGCCGTCCCAGTACCAGTAGCAGCTCGTCTGGCCGGTGAGCAGGGCGCGCCAGGCGCGGCCCAGCTCGGAGCCGCCGTCGACCACCTCGGCCGGCGTCGCGGCGGGACGGAGCGCGGCGGCGGTGTGCACACGGTTCACCGCCGCGGTCATCACGGCCCAGGAGTTGCGGTCGGGCGAGTAGCCGTCCGCGCCCGGGTCGCCGTTCCACTTGTGGAACTCGGGGTCGCCGTTGTCCGCGCCGCTCCACGAGCCGTCCTCGACGTGGATCACGTCGTCGGCCGCGGGGGGGAAGCGGTCGAGGTACTCCTGGATCGTGATCGGCTGGAAGCGCGTCGGATGGGCCAGCAGCCAGGAGACGAAGCCGGAGAAGTTGGAGTGGTAGTAGGCGTCGGTGCCGCCGCCGTAGTTGTCGCCGTCGTGGTGCAGCACGACCAGCATCGGGTGCGCGGGGTCGGTGTTGTACGGCTCGAGCTGCGACAGGACCCCCTCGTAGTTCAGCGCGCCGAAGCCGCCGCGGGCGTCCTCGTTCCCCTCGTAGCGCGCGCCGGGGACGACGATCACCTCGCTCGGCGCCCCGGTCGCCGGGTCGAGGTAGCGGGCGCGGTGCGGCTGGTAGCCCCACGGCGCCGCGACGGGCGACGGGGCCCAGATCCCCTCCAGCGGCTCCCAGCTCGTGGAGGCCGTGTTGCGCACGTCGGCGCGGTTGGGCGGGACGAGGTTCGAGGACGGCGTGTACGGGTAGTCGGGGAGTGTCCGGTCGAAGTGCACGTTGTCGACCACGACCCACTCGACGCCCGCCTCGACCAGCGCCGGGATGATCCGCGTGCTGAACGCGGTCTCCGGGGGAAACAGGCCGCGCGAGGCCGGGTAGCCGGGAAAGCGGCGCTCGACCGCCAGCGCCCGCAGCCGCAGCTGCAGGACGAGGTCCGCGGGCGGGATCAGCGCCGACAGCGGGTGGAAGTAGCCGAACTGGACCAGGTCGAGCGCCGGGTGGCCGGCGGCGGTGCGCCAGGTGCCGGCGGTGCGCCAGGGGTCCCGCCAGCCGGCGAAGCCGCGGCCGGCGGCCTCGAGGGCGTCGAGGTTCTCCATCAGCGAGCCGGAGAAGCTGACCTGGGCGCCGCCGCGGTCGAAGCCCGCGGCCCGCAGCGCCGCCACCGCGTCGCCCGGCCAGGCGGTGTAGGGCCCCGGGCGGTCGGTGTGCACGGTCCGGAGGTCGAAGCTCCGGCGGGCCGCGTCGATCGTCTGCACCACCGTCTCGCCCGGCCAGTAGATCGGCTGGTGCATGTGCCAGACGAAGCTGATGTAGATCGGCTCGGCCCGCGCCGGGCCGGCGAGCAGCGTCGCCAGCAGCAGTGTGATTCCGGTTCTCGCCCGCGGCATCGATCCCTCCGTGCCGCCCGGCCGGCGGCGCGGGGAGTCTGACACGCCGGTGCGCCCGCGTCACGGCCCGCCTGCTTGCGCCGCCGCGCCTCGACAGGCCCCTGCCCTGCCGGCGGCTCGGCCCCTTGGCGCCTGGGCGGCCCTGCGAAAGCCCGACCCGCGTCCCCGGGCGGGATCTTCCGCTCCGCGGCGCCGCGTGCTAGCGATGCGCCCCGTGCCGAGTGCGCGGATCATCCTGACGCTGCTGGCGGTCCAGGCGATGTTCGGGACGCTGCCGTTCACCGGCCAGCTGGCGATGCACGGCGTGGCGGGGGGGCCGGTGGCGGGGGTGCACGGCCTGCCGCCGCTGTCGCTGGCGGCGCTGCGGGCGCTGGGCGCCGCGCTGCTCCTGGGGCTCGTGGCGGGGCGCCGGCTGTTCGCGGTCCCCGCGCGCGAGCTGGGCTGGCTGGCGCTGTTCGCGCTGCTCGGCGTGATCGCCAACCAGGTGCTGTTCCTGGAGGGGCTGTCGCGGACCTCGCAGATCAACGCCGCGGTGCTGGTCGCGACGATCCCGGTCTTCACCACCGGGTTCGCCCTGGCGCTGCGCAAGGAGCGCGCCTCGGCCCTGCGGCTGCTCGGCGTCGCCGTCGGGCTCGGCGGGGCGCTGCTGCTGGCGGGGATCGAGCGGTTCGACCTGTCCGACCGGCGGCTGGTCGGCAACCTGCTGATCCTCGCGAACGCGGCGGCCTGGTCGCTGCACCTGGTGCTGGCGCGGCCGGTGCTGCAGCGGCTCGACCCGCTGGTGGTGCTGGCCTGGATGTTCCTGTTCGGCGCGCTGGCGCTGGTCCCGGTCGGGGTCGGCCCGCTGCTCGAGGCCTGGCCGGACGTGCCCGCGGTGTCGTGGCAGGCGCTGGCCTGGATCGTGGCGGTGCCGACCGCGCTGTCGTACCTGCTCAACATCCGCGCCCTGCGGGAGGCCGAGTCGTCGCAGGTGGCGATCTTCACCTACCTCCAGCCGCTGGTGGCCGGAGTGCTGGCGTGGGGCCTGGCGGGCGAGCGGCCGACGCTGCGCACGGGTGCGGCCGCGTTGCTGATCTTCGTCGGTGTGGGGCTGGTGCAGGTCGGCGGCAGCCGGCGGCGGCCCCCCGACCACGCTTGACCGCACCCGCCTTCTGCCGATACTCGTCGTGTCTGGTCGCAGGGGGTTCGGGGGCGGTTCCGGTCGTCGGGCCCGCGGCGCGCGTCTCGCGCCGCCTCGGATTGCGGCGGTCGAGCGCCCGGAGGTGACGGCATGCGAGCGTGGCGGTGGGTGACGTGGCCGGTGGTCGTCCTGCTGTGGTGCGGCACGGCGTGCGACCCGGAGCGGGTGTGTGCGCCGGGGGAGGTGCAGACCTGCCCCTGCCTCGGCGGCAGCGAGGGCGTCCAGACGTGCGAGGACGACGGAGCGCGCTGGGGCGCTTGCGACTGCGGCGGGGCCGATGCCGATGCCGATGCGGCGGACGATGCCGGCACCGACACCGAGGCGGACGTCGCTCCGGCGGTCTGCGGCAACGGTCTCGTGGAGGCGGGCGAGGACTGCGACGGCGACCCGCCGCGCGCGTGCGAGACCACGTGCGGCAGCACGGGCAGCCAGGCCTGCGTCGCTTGTGGCTGGGAGGTCGGCTGCACGCCGCCGACGAGCGAACCGTGCAACGGCGTGGACGACGACTGCGACGGCGAGACCGACGAGGGCGCGCCCGGCGATTCGTACGAGGACAACGACGACTGCGCCTCGGCGCACGGGCCGACGCCGGTCGAGCAGGACGGGAGTGCAACGACCTTCGAGGCCACGCTCCACGCGGAGGACGGGGGTCAGGACGAGGACTGGTTCGCGGTCCGCGCCGACGAGGCCGAGTCCCTCTGCCTTCCCGGCTCGTCGCAGTGCGATTTCGTCTTCTCGGCGAGTCTGGCTCCGCCCGTCGGCGCGGACCATGCACGGTGGCAGCTCTGCCTCCAGGACCGGACCGACGCGGACCCGATCTGCGGCGCACCCGACCTCGAGCTGTGCAGCGCCGCGGCGGACTGGGACGCGACGGCCGGGGCCTACCGGTTGGCGCTGGAGTGGCGGGGAACCTGCGGTTTGGTCGACTCGCGAGGGCTGTACCTCGTCGTCCGGCGGACGGGCGAGGCGGTGGTCTCGAGTTGCGAGCCGTATGTGCTCGGGGCGGAGTTCGTGTTCACCGACGAGGACTGTCCCTGAGCAGGCCCCGCGGCGAGGCCGGAGCACGCGGCGAGACCGACCGGCGTCTCGCCGCGTTCCGTCGGACCGGCGGAACCGCTCCCGAGCGGGGCGGCGTCAGGGGCAGACGCCGTCCTCGTCGGTCTCGCCGTCGCAGTCGTCGTCGATGCCGTTGCAGACCTCGGCGGCGGTGCAGGCGCCCCAGTCGCAGACCTGCGTGCACGTCCGGCTGCCCGTCGTGCCGCAGCTCGTGGTGCAGGCCTCGCCGTCGGGGGACCCCGGCAGGTCGCGCCAGCGGCACTCGAAGGTCGCCGCATGGACGTCGCCGTCGTCGTCGTTGCAGTCGAGCTGCGTGGTGCAGCAGCCGCCGGGCAGGTCGTCGCAGGTCTCGTTGGCCCAGCCGTCGCCGTCCCAGTCGATCGGGTCGACGCAGGTCACCGGCTCCCAGACGCCGGCGTCGCCGCACAGCTCCTGCTGCGCGCCGCTGCCGCAGACGCCGCAGGCGTTGGGCACGTTGCGCGACGCGCCGGGTTCGCAGTCCCGGGTCTCGCCCTCGTCGCAGGCGAGCGCCCCGCAGCACCACAGCACCAGCCAGCCTGCCCGCATCGCGCCCTCCCGACCCCCGTCCCGCCACTCCTAGCGCGGGGCTCGCGGACGGTCAACCGCGGGACCGACGTTGACGGCGCGGGCCTCCCGACCCCAGGATGGGCGGCGGCGACGGCCGGAGGACGGGATGGACGACTTCGCGACGCGCTACCAGCGACACCTGGCGTTCGACCGGATCGGGGCGGAGGGACAGCGCCGGCTCGCGCGCGGGTCGGTGCTGATCGTCGGCTGCGGGGCCCTCGGCGGCGCCGCGGCGACGCTGCTGGTGCGCGCCGGCGTCGGCACGGTGCGGCTGGTCGACCGCGACGTGGTCGAGCTGTCCAACCTGCCGCGGCAGATCCTGTACGACGAGGCCGACGTCGCGGCGCGGGCCCCCAAGGCCGTGCGGGCGGCGGAGCGGCTGCGCGCGGCGAACTCGGCGTGCCGGCTCGAGCCGCGCGTGGCGACGATCGATGAGACCACGATCGCCGGCCTGCTCGACGGGATCGACGTGGTGGTGGACGGGCTGGACAACTTCGCGACGCGCTACGTGGTCAACGACGCCTGCGTCCGCCGCGGCGTGCCGTGGGTCTACGGCGGGGTGGTGGGCGCGGCCGGGGTGACGCTGACCGTGCGGCCCGGGCTCGGGCCCTGCCTGCGCTGCGTGTTCCCGGACGCGCCGCCGGAGGACGCGGTGCCGACCTGCGAATCGCACGGGGTGGTGGCCTCCGCGCCGGTCGCGATCGCCGCGCTCGAGACGATCGAGGCGCTGAAACTGCTGCTGGGGCGCGACGACGTGCGTCCCGAGCTGCTGAGCCTCGACCTGTGGGACGGGTCGTTCCGCGGCGTGCGCGTGGCGCGGGCCCCCGACTGCCCGGCCTGCGGCCCGGGGGCCGCCGGGAGACCGGCCGGCGCGTGACGGAACGTACGCGGCCGCCGCTCGACTCCACCGCTCACGGGTACTCGCAGATGTACGGCTGGCCGACGGCGCAGTTGCTGTCGTTCCAGCCCGACGCGGAGAACAGCAGCTCCGCGCAGTCCTCGCCGGTCCCGTAGTCGTTCGGCTCGCCCGTGCCCCAGGCCTCGAAGGGCACGAGCGGGCTCGGGCCGTCCCAGACCCAGACCCCTTCGCTCGCGCGGTCGTTGAAGCCGAACCACCACGGGCCGGTGCCGAGGGCCGTCGCCGTCGAGGTCAGCCAGGCGTTCTCCGCCGCGTCGTCGATCGTCGCCAGGTACATCCCGCGCTCGCGACAGGCCGCGCTCGCCTCGACCCAGGGCCGGTCCTCGCAGAAATGGTACACGCGGCCTGCGTGCTCGACGACGACGCAGTCCGGACAGACCGTCGCCGGATCGTCGACGCCGCCGTTGCAGTCGTCGTCCCGGCCGTTGCATTCCTCCTCGGGCAGGGGACACCGCTCCGGCGGCGGCGCTCGGCAGTCGTCGGGGCACTCCGCGGAGGAGGGCGAGCCGCAGGTCGTCGTGCACTCGACCTTCTGCTCCCGCTCGCAGTCCTCTCCGGGCTCGAGGACGCCGTTGCCGCAGACCGACGGCGGGACCTCCGGGCCGGAATCGTCGACCGCCTCGTCGGGCGCGTCCGCCGCGTCGACGCCGTCGACCCCGCCCTCGTCCCCCGGACCGTCCACCGGCGTGTCGGCCCGGTCGGCCACCTCGGGCGGCAGGTCGAGCGCATCGATGAACTCCTCGACGTCCGCGGCATCGGCTCCGTCGCCGGCGGCGTCCGCGACCGGCGCCCAGTCGTGGCAACCGCAGGAAACGGCCAGCAGGGTCAGGCCCGCCGCGCGTCGTGCTGTGCAGACCGGACGCATCCCACGCTCCGGCGCGGATTGTAGCATGTCGGCAGGTCGGCGGGTCGGCGGGACGGCCGGTCAGTCGGCGGGTCGGAGCACCACCGGCTCCGCGCCGGCGGTGACGAACGCCCGGCGCAGCGCGCGCAGGCCGGAGTAGGCGGCGGGGGACACGCGACCGCCGCGGATCTCGAGGGTCCGGGTGAGCCGCAGCGTGCCGCCGCCGACCGTCGCCTCCTGCACGAACGTCCCGGCCTCGGTCGTGACGCGCACGTTGCGGGGCACGACGACCGCCTCCCAGCCCGCGGGGAGGCGGAGCTCGCAGCGCAGGCTGCGCCGGAACGGGGCGCCGAGCTCCAGGTCGGTCTCGCGCGCGCCGCGGTACAGGCTCGCCGGCAGCGGGTCGTCGCCGGGCCAGCCGAGGAGCAGCGTCCGCGTGTCGCGCGCCTCCTCCGCCAGCTCGACGTCGACGTCGACCTCGGCCGACGCGCGCCGGGACGACAGCTCGGTCAGCCGCGTCGCGCTCGCTG
>CAZMRP010000196.1:0-8287 GCA_964568275.1 uncultured Myxococcales bacterium | reverse complement strand
CAGCATACGCAGGCCTCGTGCGAGAGGTCAAGCGGATGTGGGATGGGGCTGAGGATGTGGGATGGGGCCGGGAATGTGGGGTGGGTTCCGGGGTCGGGGGTGCAATGCGGGACGACGATTCGCGGGTGGCGACGGGTCAGGGATGGGGCGGCGGGGGTGCGGCGGGTGGAGGCGGCGAGGCGGGGGCGATGGTGCCGGCCGCCGCCGGCGGCGCCGGGACGTGCGGCGGACGTCGCAGCACTCGGAGCACGTCGTCGTACGACCGGAGGGCCTCTTCGCAGACCGCGCGCATCTCGGCGGTGGTTTCCTCGGCGGCGAGGCGGGCGTTCCTGCATTCCTCGTGTCCGGCGCCGAGGTCGGCGCAGAGCTTCTCGGCGTAGGTGACGCACGGGCTCTTGCCGCAGGCGGCCAGGGGTAGGACGACCAGGAGCGGGAGCAGGGCGGCCGTGCGGAACATGGGGCCTCCGGGCCGGCTGCGGCGTCAGAAGCCGATGCAGCCGCTGAGGGCGGAGAGGCAGTTGGTGGCCAGGCAGCCGAGGCAATCGAGCGACGTCAGGCCGCCGAGGCAGCTGGTGAGGCAATCGCCGGCGATGCAGACCACGAGCTCGCGGGCGGCGCCGACGGCCTCGGGGCGGGCGGCGCCGAAGCAGGTCTGGTAGCACAGCCCCTGGTCCTCGCATTCGGCGACCGAGGCGCAGCCGGAGGAGACGAGGCACCAGGCGAGGCTGAGGCAGCCGCCGGTGCCGCCGGGGCCGCCGTCGCAGGCGGCGAGTTCGTCCTGGCACTCCTCCATCAGGCAGCCCATGTCGCTGCCGCAGCCGCCGCCCATGGCACAGCTGACGATGGCCATCAGCGTGCCGCTGGCCGAGGGGTCGGCGGCGCCGACGCAGCCCATCATGCAGCCGTAGTCGCCGCCCGGACAGCAGAAGGCGCAGAGCGCGGCCGACATGCACGACAGGCCGTGGAACTCGTAGGTATCGGCGTCGTCGGGCGGGGCGTCGGGGGGGACGTCCGGCTCGACCTCGGTCGGCACGTCCGGCTCGACCTCCGCCGGCACGTCCGGCTCGACGTCGGGGGCGCGGTCGGGGCCCGTGTCGGTGGGTGGGATGACGGGCCGGCCCGCGTCGTAGTCGTGCCACGGCCGCGAATCGAGCTCGGTGCGGCCGCAGCCCGTGGCGACCAGCAACCCCACGGAGGCGACCAGGAATCGACATCCGGAACCGCGCATCTCCACCTCCGCCCGCCCGAGGCGGCTCTTCGATCGAGCGTAGTCTAGCGTGCCGGGACGGCGAGCGACAGTCCTTTGGTGGGCGGGTCGCGATCCGGGGTGGGTCCGACGCCTGTCCGACGCCTGTCCGACGCCTTGCCCGAACGGCTCGACTGGGCTAACCTAGCCGGGCTTCCGGAGGAGGATCGCCGGCAGTCGGCCGGCCGAATGGGAGGTATTGCGATGCGTGGGATGTGTGGACTCGGACTGCTCGTTCTGCTCGCAGGGCTCGGCTGCTCGACCCAGGCCACCGAGGAGTGCCCGGGCGGGGAGCGCTGGTGTCCGGAGGGTTGCACCGACGTCAGCTCGGACAGTCGCAATTGCGGCGGCTGCGGCAACGTCTGCGCGGCGGGCACGTCGTGCCAGGCGGGGACCTGCGCGAGCGCCTGTGGGACCGGGTTGGAGCTGTGCAGCGGGACGTGCGTCGACACGCGGTACAACCCGCTGCACTGCGGAACCTGCGGCAACGCCTGTCCGGCGGGCCAGACCTGCAACAACGGGACGTGCGCCGGCAGCTGCCCGACGGGCCAGACGAGCTGCTCCGGGGTCTGCACCGACCTGCGCAACGACCCCGACAACTGCGGGACCTGCGGCAACGCCTGCGGCGCGGGCGAGCCGTGCTTCGAGGGGGCGTGCCAGTCGGGGTGTCCGGTGGGCTTCACCGAGTGCTCGGGGCGCTGCGTCGACACCCAGAAGGACGAGGAGAACTGCGGCTCGTGCGGTCACGCCTGCGCGGCGGGCGAGTCGTGCGAGGCGGGCGTCTGCGGGATCCGCTGCCCGGACGGCTACACGGGATGCGGCGGGGTCTGCGTCTCGCTGGCCTCGGACTTCAACAACTGCGGCTCCTGCGGCAACGCCTGCGACGCCGGCCAGGTCTGCTCCGGCGGCACGTGCACCGGCGGCGGGTGCCCCAGCGGCCTGACGGACTGCTCGGGCTCGTGCGTCGACACGGCCAACGATCCCCGCAACTGCGGCTCCTGCGGACGCACCTGTCCGTCGGGCGAGGCGTGCACGGCGGGGGTGTGCGGCGTGTTGTGTCCGACGGGCCAGGTCAATTGCAGCGGCATCTGCGCCACGCTGGACACCGACCCGCTGAACTGCGGCTCCTGCGGCAACGCCTGCCGCGCCGACCAGGTCTGCGTCTCGGGCGGCTGCGACTGCACGGGCCGTGAGACCGACTGCTCGGGGGTCTGCGTCAACACCGACATCGACCCGGAGAACTGCGGCACCTGCGGCCGGGAGTGCACCGGCTCCGAGGCGTGCGTCGAGGGCGCGTGCACGGTGAGCTGCCCGACGGGGACCACGGCCTGCAGCGGCTACTGCGTCGACCTGCAGTCCGATCGCACCCACTGCGGCTCGTGCACCACGTCCTGCTCGTCCACCGAGTCGTGCATCGACGGCACCTGCAGCAGCGGCGGCGGGGTCCCCGGCGACAGCTGCGCGGCGCCGATCAACGTCACCGGCGGCGGCCGGTTCACCGGCACGATCACCGGCGCCAGCGCCGACTACTCGGGCAGCTGCGGCGGCACCAGCGGCCGCGACGTGGTGTTCAGCTACACGCTGACGACGACCCAGGACGTGTCGATCAACACCTTCGGCTCGGGCTTCGACACCCTGATCTACGTCCGCCGCACCACCTGCGGCGGCGGGACCGACATCGCCTGCAACGACGACGCGCGGTCCACGCTGCGCAGCGAGCTGGTGCTGCTCGACCAGCCGGCGGGCACCTACTACATCATCCTCGACACGTATTCCTCGTACGTCTCCGGCAGCGACTACGTGCTGCACGTCTACTTCTCGAATCCCTCGAGCGTCGGCGGCGACGCCTGCGGCGAGCCGTCGTGGGTCGACATCGGGACCGCGACGGAGATCACCGGCAACACCTGCCCGTGGTACTGGATCAACGCCCGGGACGACGCGGTGGCCTGCAGCCGCGGGAGCGGCGGCCTGGACTTCGTCTACTACTTCGTGGTCACGACGCGCGGCGAGTACACCTTCGACACCTGCGGCGACGACACGGATTGGGATTCGATCCTCGACCTGCGCCGCGTCTGCAACGACCCGGCGTCGACGGCCCGCGTGGCCTGCAACGACGATTCGTGCGGCGTCCAGAGCAGTCTGACGGCGACGCTGGACCCGGGCGCCTACTACCTGTGGCTCGACGGTTACTCGGCCAGCGCCTGCGGCGGGTTCCAGATCAACGTCACCCGCTAGCGGACGGACCGGGGGAACGCGCGGGGCCCGGGCCCTGCGAGGAAGACGAGGAGAGCGATGCGGAGAGTCCTGTTTCTGGCGGCGGCGGGGATGCTGGCGGCGACCTTGGCGCCGCGGGCGGCGCAGGCCCAGTGCGACAAGCCGAGCCTGCTGCTGATCCTCGACAAGTCCAGCTCGATGGTCACCGGCAGCGTGCCGTCGGGGATCACCAAGTGGGAGGCGGCGCGACAGGCGGTCAGCACGATCTCGACC
The DNA here is from genome assembly GCA_964568275.1 of uncultured Myxococcales bacterium. GTDB lineage: Bacteria > Myxococcota_A > Polyangia > DRWM01 > JAAZOP01 > JAAZOP01. The sequence continues at coordinate 4,554 of CAZMRP010000196.1, read as the reverse complement.
CGCTTCGACGAGTCGATCAACTTCGGCCTCTTGGTGTTCCCGAACCCGAACCACTGCGACGTCAGCTCGGTCGCGGTGCCGGTCGGCGAGCGGACGGCGGGGACCATCGCCACGTTCCTCTCCACGCCGCCGCCCACCAGCGGCAACTGGACGCCGATGTACCAGGCGATCGACGTCGCGGCGGCCTACCCGCCGATGCGCGACGCCAGCACGCGGCGGGTGGCGGTGCTGATCACGGACGGCTGGCAGTGGTGCGACCCCTACGACGCGGCCACGCGGTTCCTGCCGGTGGAGCACGCCGCGGCCCTGCGCGCCACCGGCACCACGCTGTACGTCGTCGGCTTCGGCGACGGGGTCGATGCGCTGACGCTCAACCGGATGGCCTACCAGAGCGGGACCTACATCCCGGGCTGCAACCCGGCCGGCGACACGCCGACCACGGCCAACCCGTGCTACCAGCGCGCCGAGGACACCAGCTCGCTCGAGTCGGTCCTCGACGGCATCGCGCGCCGCACCACCGAGGAGTACTGCGACGGGATCGACAACGACTGCGACACGTTGACCGACGAGGACCTCACGCGGTCCTGCTCGACGATCTGCGGCGACGGCACCGAGACCTGCGTCGGCGGCTCGTGGACCGGGTGCACCGCGCCCGCGCCGTCGGCCGAGGTGTGCGACGGACTGCTCGACGAGGACTGCGACGGGATCGTCGACGAGGGGTGCGACTGCACGACGGGCGAGACCCGCTCGTGCGGCGTCGACGTCGGCATCTGCCAGTCCGGCACGCAGACCTGCACGGACGGCACCTGGGGCGACTGCACCGGCTACGCCGGGCCGCTGCCCGAGGAATGCGACGGCGTGGACAACGACTGCGACGGCACGATCGACGAAGGGTGCCTGTGCGCCGAGGGCGACACGCGCCCCTGCGGCATCGACCGGGGCGCCTGCACGGCCGGCACCCAGACCTGTCGCGGGGGCGCCTGGAGCGGTTGCGACGGAGCCGTCGAGCCGTCGGCCGAGGTCTGCGACGGCGTGGACAACGACTGCGACGGAAGGACCGACGAAGGGTGCCGCTGCGCCGAGGGGGCGACCCAGGCCTGCGGCACCGACATCGGGGAGTGCAGCGCCGGCACGCAGACCTGCGTCGGGGGCGTCTGGAGCGAGTGCGGCGGCGGGGTCGTCTGGCCCGACGCCGAGGTGTGCAACGGGCTGGACGACGACTGCAACGGCCTGACCGACGACGGCGCCTCCTGCCCGCCGGGGCAGGCCTGCAGCGCCGGGGTCTGCGTCGGCGGCGACGCGGGCACCGAGAACCCACCGATCATCCCGCCCGACGAGTCTTCCGGAACCGGCTGCGGCTGCGCGGTGACCGGCGAGACCGGGATGCTCGGCCTGCTGGCCGGCGCGCTGTTCGGTCTGCTGGCGGTGGCCGGCCGGCTCCGCCGCCGCCGCTAGCTCCTCCCCGACCGTCCCCCGACCGCTCCGCCGCTTGCCGCCCGCCGCGGCGTCGTGCTACTTCGTCGAGGAATGCCGCCTCCGCGGACGCTCCTTTCCCGCACGCTCCCGGCGCTGGCCGGGCTCCTGGCGCTCGGCTGTCGACTCGGCGGTCCCGACCCGGCGGACGACGACGCGGACGGCTCCGTCGTCGACGCACCGGAGCCGTGCAGCGGCTGTCACGGCACGCCGGCCCTGTTCTCGCCGCCGCCGGGGGTCGACGGTGAGACGGCGGTCGCGGCGCCGGAGGTGGGGGCGCACGCGGCCCATCTGCTCCCGGCGTACGGACACGGACCGGTGGGCTGCACCGAGTGCCATCGCGTACCGGTGACGGTCGAGGAGGAGGGGCACATCGACTATCCGCCGGCGGAGCTGCATTGGGGCCCGCTGGCCACCGCCGGCGGCGCGGAGCCGCGCTGGGACGGAGCGACCTGTGCGGGCGGCTACTGCCACGGCGGGACGCTCGCCGGCGGCGCAGTTCCCGCGCCGGAGTGGACCCGGGTCGACGGCACGCAGGCGGCCTGCGGCGCGTGCCACGGATTGCCGCCGCCGGCGCCGCACCCGTCGTCCTCCACGGACTGCCCGACGTGCCATGCGCGGCGCTACGGGAACCCGCAGCTGCACGTCAACGGCTCGGTCGACTTCCTCTGACCCGGCGCCGCGGTGGGCGGCGGGTCGGGGTGCGCGGTCGGTCCGCGAGACAACCGTCTCTCGACGAGACAGCCTGCCGCTCCGTGCGCTGCGATGTTCGACAACCGTTTCGGGGCGTTCGTCGACGCGGCGACGTCGGCACGCATTCGGCAAGGGTTGAGCGGTGTCCGATCCCCTGCCCGAACCCGCAAACCGGAACGGGGCATCGACCCCGACCCTCCTCCACCGCCTCCCGGGGCTCGCCCCGGGGGGTCCCGCCCCATCGTGCGACGGACGTGGGCCTGGTCTGCCGTCTGCTTGCCTGGCCCGGCGCACTTGATACACTGCGCCGCATGAAGCGGATCACGGCGGTGCTGGCGGGGTTCGCGTTGGCCGGGGCGCTCGGCGGCTGCAAGAAGTCGGAGGCCGCGAATCCGCGGTGCCGGATCTTCGAGCAGGACCCGGCGCAGGTGTCGGACCGGGACACGTTGGAGCAGATCCGGGAGGCGTGGGAGGACGCGGAGCGGGTCCGCGAGTGCGCGCAGGTGGCGGCGCGGACGGTCGGCGAGTTCCGGACCGAACACCGGGTGGAGGAGCGGCTGGCGGAGGCCGGGCGCAAGCTGGAGGAGCTGGGCGTGACGCTGCAACAGATGGGCGAGCGGGCGAGCAGCGCGGGCCAGTCGGCGCTGGGGGAGGCGCGGCAGACGGTCGAGCGGGCGCGGGAGGGGGCGGAGCAGGCGGCGGCGGAGGCGCAGCGGCGCATCGAAGAGGGGATTCGGGCGGCGACCGGGGAGTAGCGCGGTCATGGAAGCCGATTCATTCGCCCGGGCGATCGATGAGGGTGGGCTGGCGTGGGCCTACCTGCTGGCCTTCGGCTACGGGTTCCTCTCGAGCCTGACGCCGTGCGTGTATCCGACGATCGGGATCACGGTGTCGATCTTCGGGGCGCGGAGCGTCAAGCGCCGGCGGGACGGGTTCTTCCTGGCGCTGGTGTTCGTGCTGGGGATTGCCGCGATGTATTCCACGCTGGGCCTCGTCGCCGGGCTCGGCGGGATGATGTTCGGCTCGCTGCTCTCGCACCCGGCCGTGGTGATCGTGCTGGCGCTGCTGCTGGCGGCGATGGCGCTGTCGATGTTCGATCTTTACGAACTCGACGTGCCGGCGTCGTGGAAGACGAAGCTCTCCAGCGTCGGGCTCGGCGGCGGGCACCCGGGCGCGTTCCTGATGGGGCTGGTGGCGGGGGTGATCGCGGCGCCGTGCACCGGGCCGTTCCTGCTCGGCATCCTGGCCTACATCGGCACGACGGGCTCGCCGTTTCTCGGCTTCAGCTTCCTGTTCGTCTACGCCATGGGGCTGGGCGTGCTGTTCCTGGTGCTCGGGACGTTCGCGGTCTCGCTGCCCAAGGGCGGTCGCTGGATGAGCACGGTCCGCTCGGTCCTGGGCTGCCTGTTGATCGCGACCTCCGGCTACCTGCTGGCGGTGCCCTTCCCGGCCGTCGGCGAGGTTTTCCGCTCGGGCTGGGCCTACCTCGGCATCGCCGCGGCGCTCGTCGCGGCCGGCATCGCGGTGGGCGGCCTGCACCTGCCGCTGCGGGGAGCGGGGGCCGTGGCGACGCTGCGCAAGACGCTGGGCGTGGCCGCGGTCTCGATCGGCTTCTACGGGCTGTTCTCTTCGTTGACCTACGCCGAGCCGCTGGCGTGGAGCACGGACCTGCCGGGAGCCGAGCGGCTCGCGGCGGCCGAGCAGCGGCCGCTGCTGGTGGACGTGACCGCCCGTTGGTGCAGCGTCTGCAAGGAGATCGAGCGCGAGGTGTTCGCGGACCCGCAGGTCCGCCGGACGCTCGAGGGGACGGTGCTGGCGAAGGTCGATCTGTCGACCGATGCCGACCGTGCCGAGGGCGGGGCGCTCGAGGTCTTCGGCCGCTCGTTCACGTTGCGGGGGCTCCCGCGCATCCTGTTGTTCGACCGGCAGGGACGGCTGGTGGTCGACTGGAACGGTCCGCCGCCGGACGGGGCCGCGCCGCCGCACGACCCGCAGACGTTCCTCGAGGCGTTCGCCCGCATCGGAGCGCCGCGCGCCGACGCCCCGTGAACCGGGTCCCGGCCGCGGTGCGCCGGCGGTCGCCGACCGCCCGGCGGCCGATCTGCCTGCCGCGAACGGTGGCCGCAGGTCGGGCTTCACGCTATAGTGCCGGGGTCGAATGGCGGTATCCGATGCGTCTCCAGACCAGTCTCCTCACGATGCTCGCCGCGCTGGCATGGACGACGGCCGCCTGCCAGAACCCCGCGGCCGACGACGACGTGGACGTCCCCGACGTCCCGGACGTGCGGACGGACGGGGACGTGCCGGTCGACGTCCCGCGGCCCGCGAACTGCTCGTCGACCAACGACGTCGACCACGACTACATCCTCAACGTCGACGAGGGCGACG
>CAZMRP010000195.1:6459-8301 GCA_964568275.1 uncultured Myxococcales bacterium | reverse complement strand
CGGTGAAGTCGACTTCGAGCCCGTCGGCCCACAGACCGGCGAGGGCCTCGAGGAACGAGCGGAGTTCGCCGCGTTTAGGGAGGTTGGTGGGGCAGGCGAGCGCGCCGCGGCCGGCGAGGATCTCGCCGACGAAGCCGGAGAGGGCCTTTTTGGGGCCGCATTCGACGAAGCGGGACGCGCCCGCGGCGGCCATCCGTTCGACGATGCCGATGAACTCCACGGGGGAAGCGACCTGTCGGGCGAGCAGGGCGCGGATCTCGTCGGGGGACGAGGGGTAGGTTTCGGCGGTGACGTTGGAGTAGACGGGGAGGCTCGGGGCGCGCACGTCGGCGGCATCGAGGACCTTCCGCAGGGGGGTGGAGGCGGAGGCGACGACGGCGGAGTGGAAGGCGTGGGAGACGGGGAGCCGCATCGTCATGAGGCCTTGGGCCTGGAAGGCGGCCATGGCCTGTTGGACGGCGGTGGTGGCGCCGGCGATGATCGTCTGGGACGGCGAGTTCTTGTTGGCGGGGAGCACGTAGCCATCGACCTGCCGCAGGACGTTTTCGACGACGTGGAGCGGGGCGGCGACGGCGGCCATCCAGCCGGCGTCGCCGCCGGCGGGGGTGGCGGCGGCCATTTCGCGGCCGCGGGCGGCGACGATGCGGAGGGCTTCGTCGAAGCGCAGCACGCCGCCGACGACGCAGGCGGCGTATTCGCCGAGGGAGTGTCCGGCGACCATGTCGGGTTGCAGACCGTGCCGGGCGAGGAGTCGGGCGATGGCGACGTCGCAGGCGAGCATGGCGGGCTGGGTGATGGTGGTCATCCGCAGGGCGGCTTCGGGATCCCCTTCGGCGTCGCCGAAGCCGTCGCCGAAGACGAAGCCGGTGAGGGGCCGGCCGAGGATTGGGTGCATCACCTCGTCGGCCCGGCGCAGGGTATCGGCGACGACGGGGTAGCGGCGGGCGAGGAGCTTGCACATTCCGACCCACTGCGAGCCCTGTCCGGGGAACAGCCAGGCGGTCTTGCCGGTCGCCGGGGCGGCGTCGGGGCCGCGCAGGAAGACGCCCTTGGCGGCGAGGGTGGTGCGGCCCTTGCCGCCCTCGAGCACCTCCGCGGCGCGCCGGGCGCCGTCGGCGAGTTCGGGAGGCGTGGTGGCGGCGAGGGCGGCGCGCCAGGCGCGGCGGGGCGGGACCCGGCGGGTTTCGGCGAGCCGGGAGAGCGGCAGGCCGGCCTGGGCCTCGGCGGCCAGGGCGCGGAGCTGGGCGGCCCCTCCGGCGGCATCGTCGGCCGCGAGCGTGACGACCTCGCCGGCCAGCTCGGGGTCGGCGACCGGGGTCGCCGAAGCGGCGACGGGAGTCGAGGCGGTGGCGGTCGTTCCGCCGACGGTTTCCAGGCGACGCAGGACGTAGGCGGCGAGGTCGCGCAGGCGGGGGTAATCGGCGAGGCGGAACTTCTCGTCGCGGGGGAGGCCGTAGCGTTCGCGGACGGCGGCGAGGATTTCGGCTTGTTTGACGGTATCGACGCCGAGGTCGGCTTCGAGCTCGAAGTCGAGTTCGATCTCGTTGGCGTCGTAGCCGGTCTTCGCGCACAGCACATCGATCAGGGCCTGCGACACGTCCGCCTCGCCGACCGGGGTCGGAGTGGGAGCGGCGACGGTCGGGGTCGGAGTGGGAGCGGCGGTCGGGGCCGCGGTCGGGGTCGCGGTGGGGACGGGAGTGGTTGTCGCGACCGGGGCAGTAACGGGAGCCGTGGCGGCGACGGGAGTCGAGGCGGTGGCGGTCGTTCCGCCGACGGTTTCCAGGCGACGCAGGACGTAGGCGGCGAGGTCGCGCAGGCGGGGGTAATCGGCGAGGCGGAACT
>CAZMRP010000195.1:0-6359 GCA_964568275.1 uncultured Myxococcales bacterium | reverse complement strand
GCCGACCGGGGTCGGAGTGGGAGCGGCGACGGTCGGGGTCGGAGTGGGAGCGGCGACGGTCGGGGTGGGAGTCGGGGCGGCGACCGGGGCCGCGGTCGGGGCCGCGGTCGGGGTCGGAGTGGGAGCGGCGACCGGATCCGCGGGGGGAGCCGAGGTCGCGGCGGGAGCGGTGGTGATGGCCGGGACGGTGACGGGAGTCGAGGCGGTGGCGGGCTTTCCGCCGACGGTTTCCAGGCGGCGCAGGACGTAGGCGGCGAGGTCGCGCAGGCGGGGGTAATCGGCGAGGCGGAACTTCTCGTCGCGGGGGAGGCCGTAGCGTTCGCGGACGGCGGCGAGGATTTCGGCTTGTTTGACGGTATCGACGCCGAGGTCGGCTTCGAGCTCGAAGTCGAGTTCGATCTCGTTGGCGTCGTAGCCGGTTTTCGCGCACAGCACATCGATCAGGGCCTGGGTGACGTCGTTGGCATCAGCGGTCATGGTCCTGGCTCCGTTCTGCGAGGGGTTGGAGGAGGCCTGGGCGATGGTCGTGCCGGGGTCTTGGGCGTCCGGGGCGCCGGGGAGTCCGGGCACGGCGACGGCGCCGGTGGGACGCGGGCGCCACTCCTCGAGGACGACGTGGAAGTTGGTGCCGCCGAAGCCGAAGGCGGAGACGCCGGCGCGGCGGGGGTTTCCGTCGGGGGGTTCGGCCCACGGTTCGAGTTCGGTCTGGAGGTGGAACGACGATCCTTCGAGGGCGCAGGCGGGGTTGGGGGTGTTGAAGTGGATGGTCGGGGGGAGCAGTCGGTGGTGGAGCGCCAGGGCGGCCTTGACGAGGGAGGCGGCGCCGGCGGCGCTTTTGAGGTGACCGATCTGGGATTTGACGGAGCCGAGGGCGACGGGTCGTGCGCGGCGTCGTGCGCCCCAGAGTTCGTTGAGGACGGAGGCTTCGGCGGCATCGCCGACGCGGGTCGAGGTGCCGTGGGCTTCGAGGAGGTCGATCGTATCGGGGTCGAGGGCGGCGGCGCGGTAGGCGCGTTCGATGGCGCGGCGTGGTCCGGTGGGATTGGGGGCGGTGATGCCCTTGCCGCGGCCGTCGCTGGCGCCGCCGACGGCGCGGAGGACGGCGTAGATCCGATCGCCGGCGTGTTCGGCGTCTTCGAGGCGTTTGAGGACGAGGGTGGCGCAGCCTTCGCCCATGACGAAGCCGTTGGCGCGGGCGTCGAAGGGTCTGGAGCCGTCGGGGGAGAGGGCTCCGATCTTGCAGAACTTGACGAAGGTGGCGGGGCTCATGGAGGTATCGGAGCCGCCGGTGACGACGACGTCGCATTCGCCGGCGCGGAGGGCGCGGGCGGCGGAGGCGACGGCGGCGAGGGAGCTGGCGCAGGCGGCGTCGACGGTGTAGTTGGCGCCGCCGAGGTCGAGGACATTGGCGACGCGGCCGGCGATGACGTTGGACAGTTCGCCGGGCATGGTGTCCTCGGTGACGTTGGGCAAGGCGCCTTTGAACGAGCGTTCGAAGGAGCGCAGGAGGCGTTCCTGGAGTTCCGGCGAGAGTTCGGACCAGCCTTCGGATTCGGCGAGGGTGCGAGCGAACTCGGGGAAGCGGACGCGGGCGGAGGTCAGCTCGCGGCGGTCGCCGCCGAGGGCGTTGCCGAGGATCACGGCGCAGCGTTCGCGATCGACGGCGGTGCCGGCGTCGCGGAGGGCCTCATCGACGCCGGCGAGGGCGAGGCGCTGGCATTCGTCCATCGACTCGACGACGGCGGGGGGCAGTCGGAACTGTTTGCGGTCGAAGACGAACCCGGAGACGAACCCGCCGATCTTGGAGTAGGTGCGGTCGGGGGCTGCGGGGTCGGGGGACCAGTAGAGGGCGGGGTCCCAGCGTTCGGCGGGGACTTCGCGCACTCCGTCGCGTTTCTGACAGACTCCGCGCCAGAACTCGGCGGCGCCGAGTCCGATGGGGGTGAGTGCTCCCAGACCCACGATTGCGACATCCAAGCGTTCCCCGTCCATTTCTGACGCCTCCCGCGAACCCGGCCTATTTCGGTGAGTGAAGAGGACCGACTCTCCTGGAAACGGTTCGCCGGCGGCTGCCGAAGCGAGGGGCGTGCCACGGCGGGAGTGGTGAGGCGGCCGTGGCCCGGGCGTGGATCTGCATGGAATCGTTCAATGCCCGGTTCTCTGCGAAGTGCGCTACGCACCGGTTGGGGGAGGAGTGGAGGGAGGTTTCGCTTCGCGGGGCGCGAAGCCCTCTTCGCACCTCCACCCACACGGGACGACGACGACGGGAGGGGATGGGAGGTGTGTTGGAGTTGGGAGTCGTTGGCGGTGTGGGTTCAGGCGAGGAAGCGGCGGCGGAGGACTTCGGCGAGCAGGAGGACGAGGACGGCGACGAGGAACGGTTTGACGATGCGTTCGCCGCGTTGGAGGGCGAGGCGTGCGCCGAGGAGGTTGCCTGCGATGCCTGCGGCGCCGGCGTAGAGGGCGAGCGGGAAGGCGACGGCGGCGGAGGCGAGGAAGACGACGAGGGAGCCGGCGTTGGAGGCGAGGTTGGCGAGGCGGGCGTTTCCGGCGGCGGTGAGGAGGTCGAGTCCGAGCCAGGCGGTGAAGGCGATGGTGAGGAAGGTACCGGTGCCTGGGCCGAAGAAGCCGTCCCAGGCGCCGACGACGAGGCCGACGGCGAGGGCGCGGCCGAGGGCGGGGGATTGGTTGGGGTCGGGCGAGGTGGGGCGGGGGAGGAGTCGTTCGCGGAGCAGGAGGACGACGAGGGCGGCGGGGACGAGGGCGAGGACGGCGGTGTGGACGGTGGTGGGGTCGAGCCACAGCACGGCGCGGGCGCCGGCGGCGGCGCCGGCGGCGGCGCCGAGGGCGGCGGCGAGACCGAGGCGCCAGCGGATTCTGCCGGAGAGGGCGTAGCGTGTGGTGGCGGTGAGGGTGCCGAGCACGCTGGAGAACTTGTTGGTGGCGAGGGCGGCGTGTGGTGGGAGGCCGGCGGCGAAGTAGGCGGGCAGTGAGATCAGGCCGCCGCCGCCGGCGATGGCATCGACGAACCCGGCGACGAAGACGAGGGCGCAGACGAGGGCGACGGTTTGGGGAGCGAGTTCCATGGAGGACCTGTCGTCGGGAAGCGCCTCGGGCCGCGGACGTTGGGGGGGTCAGGCGAGTTCCGGGGGCGATGCCGGGTTTCGGGCGGCGCGCCGGCGCCTTCCGAGGGTTGGCGATGCTAGGTGCAGGCCCCGGAGTTCGTCATGCATTGGCCGGCATGGGTGGTGCCGGTCCTGCAGCAGTAGTTCTGGCCGGCGGTACCGGGGCACGGGGCGCCGGTGGTGCCGCAGACGCAGGTGTGGGTCGTCGAGCTGCAGCGGTCGCCCGCATCCACGGTGGCGCATTGGGCGTCGGAGCAGCACTGCCAGGTTTGGCAGGTCGAGGCGCAGCAGATGCCGGAGCCGTCGGTGCAGGCGACGCCGTCGGCGAGCCCGACGTTTTCGGGGCAGGCGGCGCTGGTGCTGGTGCAGAACTCTGCGACGTCGCAGGTGTGAGCCACGGGCCGGCACTCGTCGGTCGAGGGCAGGAAGCCGTCGGTCGGGCAGGTTCTCGACGAGCCGGTGCAGGTTTCGACGACGTCGCAGGCTCCTGCGGACGGCCTGCAGACGGTGGAGTTGGAGGCGTAGACATCGGTGGGGCAGGTAGCGCTGGTGCCCGGGCAGTTCTCGGCGACGTCGCAAACGCCGTCGGCGGCGCGGCAGACGGTGGCGCTGGTGGCGTAGCCGTCGGCGGGGCAGGTGCCGCTGGAGCCGGTGCAGGTTTCGGCGACGTCGCACCCGCCGGGCGCGGCGGGGCGGCAGACGGTGGAGCTGGAGGCGTAGGCATCGGTCGGGCAAGTCGCCGTGGTTCCGGTGCAGTTTTCGGCGGCGTCGCAGACTCCGGTGGAGGCGCGGCAGACGGTCGAGGACGGGGCGAAGCCGTTGGTCGGGCAGGCGGCGGCGGTACCCGAGCAGACTTCGGGGACGTCGCAATCCCCGGCCGAGGCCCGGCAGGTGGTCCCGCCGGGAGCGAAGGCGTCGGTCGGACAAGTCGCGGAGGTTCCGGTGCAGTTTTCGGGCACGTCGCAGGGCAAGGTGGCGGCGCGGCAGACGGTGCTGCTGGAGGCGAAGGTGTCGGCGGGGCAGGTCACGCTGGAGCCGGTGCAGTTCTCGGCGACGTCGCAGGCGGTGGTGGCGGCGCGGCAGGTATGGGTATTGGCGCGCAGGCGGTCGGCGGGGCAATCGGCGGAGGTGCCGGAGCAGTTTTCGGCGAGGTCGCAGGGACCGGCGGAGGCCCGGCACTCGACGCTGGTGGGGCGGAACGTGTTGGTCGGGCAGGCGGCGTGGGTGCCGTCGCAGAACTCGGGCCGATCGCAGACTCCCGCGACGGGGCGGCATTCGGTGGTGGAGGGGGAGCGGAGGTCGGCGGGGCAGGCGAGCCCGCTGCCGTCGCAGAACTCGGCGGGGTCGCAGACGCCGGCGGAGGCCCGGCATTCGACGGAGGTGGCGGCGGGGGTGCAGCGATCGGTGCCTTCGTTGCAGCCGGCGACGCAGCCGCCGATGGTGCACGGGGAGGCGCCGGGCATGCAGGTGCCGTCGCCGCTGCAGGTTTCGCGGCCGTCGCACCAGGACTCGTTGTCGCAGGGGGTGGCGCGAGGGAGGTTGGTCCAGGCGTAGACGTCGAGGCCGGGCTGGCAACCCTGGCAGGGGTTGGTCGGGCTGACGGTGCCTTCGGGGATGCAGGTTTCGGCGATGATGCAGAAGCCCGGGTTGACGTCGCAGGAGAACGAGCCTGCGTTGCAGGTCTGGCAGGAGTGGGTGCAGCGGTCGCCGTCGCCGACGCAGTCGATGCCGGAGCAGAGGTCGGTGAGGGTGCACCAGTCGCCGTCGTCGCACGGGAGGCCGTCGCCCTGGGGGGCGGGGCGGCATTCGCCGGTGGCGGGGACGCAGCGGTTGCGGGCGCAGGTGGTATCGCCGCTGGGGTCGCAGGCGACGATGGTAGCGGGGTCGACCTCGCACTGTTCGACGCCGGGGGAGACGGGGACGCAGACGAGGGTGCCGTTGCAGAAGTCGCCGTCGCTGTAGTCGCGTTCGCAGGTATCGTCGGCGACGGTGCAGTTGCAGGAGTTGGGGCCGCCGACGCAGCGTCCGCCGCCGGTGGGGAGTTCCTCGCAGGTATCGGGTTCGGTGCAGGGGTTGCCGTCGGTGCAGGGTGTTCCGGCGATCACGACGTTCTGGCAGTCCTTGCCGCCGGCGACGGTCTGGCAGGAGTCCTGGGTGCACTGGTCGCCGTCGTCGCACTCGTCGTTGGTGTGGCAGGAGAACAGGCAGCTGTTTTCGCAGCCGTCGCCGGGGTCGCGGTTGCCGTCGTCGCACTCTTCGACGCCTTCGACGCGCCCGTTGCCGCACAGTGCCGGTCCGCCTTCGGAGTCCGAGGCGTCGCCGCCGTCGGAGACGCCGCTGGTGTTGAGGCCGCAGCCCAGCGCGGCGGACGCCGCGACGATCCAGCCCCACCGTGCGATTCTCGCCCCGTGCGCCATCGATCGTGCTCCTTGTCGGGCGCGACGACGTCCGGCCCATCCCCGCGCAAGCCGGTCGCCCGCCCGTGCTCTCATGACGTGTACCGTGCGTTCGGTCGCGAGTCAAACCCGGTCGTGGGGCGATGCGGCCGCCCTACCCTTCTCGGCGGGGCGGCCGCCCTACCCTTCTCAACGTGGCGGCGCTGGGCTAGCCTCGCGGATTGATGGACGACGAGCTGTGTACTTTTTCGGGCACGCATCTGGCGCGATTGATCCGCGAGCGGCGGGTCGGTTCGCGGGAGGTGGTGGAGGCGCACGTCGCGCGGATCCGGCGGGTCAACCCGGCGTTGAACGCGGTGGTGGCGGAGCGGTTTGACGAGGCGCGGGTGGAGGCGGAGGCGGCGGACGAGCGGTTGCGGCGGGAGCCTGTGGAGTCGTTGCCTCCGTTCCACGGGGTGCCGTGTTCGATCAAGGAGTGTTTTGCGCTGACGGGGATGCCGCAGACCGGGGGATTGGTTTCGCGGCTGGGGGTGCGGGCGGCGGGGGACGCGACGGGGGTGGCGCGGTTGCGGCGGGCGGGAGCGATCCCGTTGGGGGTGACGAACACGTCCGAGCTGTGCATGTGGATGGAGTCGGACAACCGGGTGTACGGTCGGACGAACAACCCGTACGACGTGCGGCGGACGGTGGGGGGCAGTTCGGGGGGTGAGGCGGCGATCGTGGCGGCGGGTGGGGCGCCGTTCGGGCTCGGGTCGGACATCGGCGGTTCGATCCGGATGCCGTCGTTCTTCAACGGGGTGTTCGGGCACAAGCCGACGGGGGGACTGGTGCCGGGGTC
>CAZMRP010000194.1:0-8338 GCA_964568275.1 uncultured Myxococcales bacterium | reverse complement strand
CGCACGGCGTGCCGCTGCACTCGCAGCGGCCGGCGGCCCCGCAGATCCAGCCGCCCGAGCAACCCGGCGGGCAGGTGCCGCCGCAGCCGTCCGAGCCGCACTCCCGACCGCTGCACGACGGCACGCACTCGCAGGTGCCGTCGACCCGGCAGCCGACGCCGTCCGGGCAACCGGGCGGGCACGTCCCGCCGCAACCGTCCGGCCCGCACTCCCGGCCCCAGCAGTCCGGCACGCAGATGCAGCCGCCGCCGACGCACCCCTCCCCCGGCCCGCACGCCAGCCCGCACCCGCCGCAGTGCGCCTCGTCGGTCTGCAGGTCGACGCAGGCGCCGGCGCAGTCGGTCAGCCCCGTCGCGCAGCCGCCCGCGCAGCCGCCCTCGTTGCAGACCTCCTCCGGCGGGCAGGCCCGGTCGCAGCCGCCGCAGTGGTTCGGATTCGAATTCAGGTCGACGCACGACCCGCCGCAGCGCGTGAAGCCCGGCGCACACGCGGCGTCCGCAGCCTCACCCGTCGCATCCTCGGCGGGCGGGATGTCGCGCGCGTCGGAGCCCGTCGGCGTCTCGCTCCCCTCGGCGCAGGCGCCGAGCCAGACGGCGGCGAGCAGGAGCACGGTTCGACGAGCCGGCATTCGACCCCCGTCCGGTCGGTGGACCGGGACGAACGGAGGATACTACGGGGAGGGCGGACAGGCGAGCCGGCCGGCGGGCCGGCTCACCGCCGGCGGCGGAACCGGCCGAGCAGCGCCCCCAGCGCGGCGAGCAGGCCGAACAGCGCCGCCGGGGCGCCCGCGCCGGCCACGCCGCAGCTGCAGCCGTCCAGGCTGCGCGGCTCGGCAGGCAGCGGCACCGTGGTGCACGTGCTGGTGCAGCCGTCGTCGTCCTCGGCGTTGCCGTCGTCGCACGCCTCGCCCGGGTCGAGAACGCCGTTGCCGCATTCCTCGAACAGGCAGGCCGGACTGCAGCCGTCGCCCGCGACGTCGTTGCCGTCCTCGCACTGCTCGCCCCACGACAGCCGCAGGTCGCCGCAGACCGCCGCCTCGAGCTGGCAGCTCTCGTCGCAACCGTCGCCCTCGTCGCGCGCGCCGTCGTCGCACTGCTCGCCGAGGTCCAGCGTGCCGTTGCCGCAGGTGCCGCGCACGTCCACGGAGCCCTCGGGAACCCGACAGTCGCCGGTGCAGCCGTCGCCGTCGTCGTCGTTGCCGTCGTCGCACTGCTCGCCGTACTCGTGCACGCCGTTGCCGCACGTCCCGCGCTCGGCGTCGCAGGTGGCGCTGCAGCCGTCGCCGGAGACGTTGTTGCCGTCGTCGCAGCCCTCGCCCGCCGTCTGGATCCCGTCGCCGCAGCTCTCGGGGGTGCAGGTCGGGCCGCAGCCGTCGCCGGCGACGGTGTTGCCGTCGTCGCACCCTTCGCCCGGGTCGAGGCGGCCATTGCCGCAGCTCCCGGGGCTCTCGAGCTGGCAGGTGGCCGAGCAGCCGTCGCCGGCGGTCGTGTTGCCGTCGTCGCACTGCTCGCCGCGGTCGATCCGGCCGTTGCCGCAGGCGGCGGGGTTCTCGAGCCGGCAGTCGCTGTCGCAGCCGTCGCCGTCCACGACGTTGCCGTCGTCGCACTCCTCGCCGGGCCCCGGGATGCGGTCGCCGCAGAACTCCTCGGCGCAGGCGCCGGAGCAGCCGTCGAAGTCGGTCGTATTCCCGTCGTCGCACTGCTCCCCGGCGACGACGTTGAGGTAGCCGTCGCCGCAGCGGGCCGGCGTGCAGTCGCCGTTGCAGTCCGCGGTGTCGCCACCGCCGTCGCACAGCTCGGTGCCGCCGGCCGTCAGGCCGTCGCCGCAGACGGCGAGACGGCAGGCGGTGGTGCAGCCGCCTGTGTCGGAGTTGGCCGGGCCCGCGTCGCACTCCTCGGAGGTCTGCTGGATGCCGTCGCCGCAGACCTCGGCGACGCACTCGTCGGTGCAGCCGTCGTTCGGCCCGGTACGCCCGTCGTCGCACTCCTCGCCCGCCTGCACCACACCGTCGCCGCACTCGTCGAGGCAGGCCGGGCTGCAGCCGTCGCCCGCGGCGGTGTTGCCGTCGTCGCACTCCTCGCCCGCCGCCTCCTCCAACGTCCCGTTGCCGCAGAGCGCGCCGGCCCGCCGGCAGCTCGCGTCGCACCAGTCCACGACGACGCCGCCCGCATCGCACTCCTCGCCGAGCATCGGCTGGACGTAGCCGTCGCCGCAGGTCGCCGGCACGCACGCGCTGGTGCAACCGTCCTCGTTCGAGAGATTGCCGTCGTCGCACTCCTCCAGGCCGGCGCCGCCCACCGCCCCGCCGAAGGCGGCCCGGACGGGACCGCTGCCGGTACCGACCGGCAGGGACCCGCTGGACAGGTACTGGGCCAGGGCGATGCGCGGGCCGTCGAGGGCCGCCGAGGCCAGGCTCGGCGTGCGCTCGCGGTCGTACAGGTAGTCCACGCCGGTGCCGTCGATCGACAGCGAGTAGATCGAGCCCGGCCGGCGCAGCGTCGACGACGAGAAGCTGCGGGTGCCGTCGGTCTCGTGACCGAGCTGGATCTCCCAGGTCGCCCCTTCCACGGACGCCGCGACCGCCTCGGCCGTCGCGTGCCCGGTCATCACGGCGTGCACCGGTCCGGTGACGACGCGCAGGTCGCGCCAGGGAGCGTAGGGCGGATCGACCGGCTCCTCGAGCACCGAGTCGAAGGCCAGGACCAGCTCCACCGGGACGCCGACCATCGATTCGAACGCGGAGCGACCGGAGACCGCGTGGCTGGTGTCCAGGGTGAACGTCCCGACCAGGCAGTACTCGTAGCCGGCGCAGGCGGTGCACGCCGGGCCGGTGCAGACCCGCAGGTAGCCGTCGCCGCAGCGCGCGCCGCGGCAGTCGGTGAGGCAGGCGTCGGTGTTGTCGAGGTTGCCGTCGTCGCAGTCCTCGCCCGGCTGCACGATCCCGTCGCCGCAACGCTCGATGCGGCACGTCGGGCCGCAACCGTCGCCCGCGAACGGGTTGCCGTCGTCGCACTCCTCGGTCCCCTCGAGCCGGCCGTTGCCGCAGCGCTGTAGCTTGCAGTCCGCCGTGCAGGTCGCGCCGGCGGGCGGCGTCGGGGCGCCGGGGCCGGGGTCGCACAGCTCGCCGACCTCCACGTCGCCGTTGCCGCAGTCCGGGCTGAGGAAGTGGTAGAACCCCTTGCACGCCTCGAGCAGCAGCTGCGCGTCGGTGCGCGCGGCGCCGCTGCTGCCGGCCACCGCCCCGACGTAGCAGAAGGCCGCGCTCTCGCGCTGCCCCGGCACCAGCGGCCCGGGCAGGATCAAGGAGATCGCGCCCTCCTTCTCGCTCTTGCCGACGGCGGTGTCGAGGTCGAAGCTCATGTCGGGGTGGAACAGCATGAACTTCAGCCGGTTGTTCCGGCTGGTCGGATTGATCTGCGCCAGCGTCAGTGCGTCGTCGACGTGCCAGTTCGCGAACAGGAAGGAGGTGGCCGGGGGCGAGGTCATGAACGCCGGCCCCATCCCGAACCACCAGTGCACGATCGGATCCTCGGTCGTCAGCTCGTCGTAGACCCACACCGCCTGGCTCGCCGGGTCGAACTCGGCCGACTTGTCGGTGGACCCGGGCGGGATCTCGAAGTCCGAGACCATCGCCAGCTCGACCAACGGGAAGACCGTCGTCGTGTTGTTGACCACCGTGTACACGATCAGCAGCGCGTTGTTGTTCAGGATCGCATACGTCCGCTGCTCGATCGTGAGCCCGGTGTTGACGCCCGTGAACACCGCCGGCGACAGCGAGCTGTCGTCGTCGCCGGACAGCTCGAACAGCCCGGTCAGGTAGGGGATCGTGTCGAGCGACGTCTGGATGGCGTCGACGGCCTCGTCCGGCAGCGTGCCGCTGCCCCGCAGCTCCGCAATGTACTCGTCCAGCGCGTACACGCCGATGCCCGAGGACGGCGCACGGATGTTGTCGAAGCTGGCGTCGAAGCCGCTGTCGACCTCGATCCCCACGGCGTCCGCCAGGTCCTGCAGCGTGATCGAGGAGAAGTCGAACGTCCCCTCGCGCAACGCCGCCAGCTCCTGCAGGTCGAGCGCCACCTGGTTGAGGTTCTCGAGGATCTCGGTGATCTCGGCCAGGTACTCGTCGCGGGCCGCGCCCGTCAGGTCCGGCGCCTCGGAGGCCAGGATGTCCTCGGGCGACATCCCGCGGACCTCGTCGATCCGGTCCAGCAACTCGTCGAACGACTCCGTGCCCAGCAGCTCCACGCCGATCCGCCGCAGCGCCTCCTGGTCCAACCCCGGATCGGTGGCCAGCAGCGTCATCCGGCAGTGCGGACAGAAGTTCTCGTTGTTGGAGTCGGTCGGGTCGTACTCGATGTCGAACGAGTAGCCGTCGCCCTGCCCGCCCCGGTCGTCGACCATCGCGCGCCGCGACGGGTCGTCGTCCTCGCCGTCCCCCATGTCGCCCTGGAAATGCTCGGCCGGCACGTACGGCCCCGCGACCGCGGCGAGCGGCCACAGCAACAACCCCAGCACGACGGACCCACCTGCGAAGCTGCGCTTCATCCTGCCCTCCCTCCGATCCCCCCGCGGCTTGCGTCGCCCCTCGTGCCGCATCGGGACGCGGCCCGACACCGCCGGCCGGACCACCCGGCAGACGGATGGTTCGGCGAGCGCCGGGCGATCCCTACAACGGGAAGCCGGCCGACGCCACCTCGCAGAACGGGTCCGGACTCATCGTCCGACGGCGCGGCGCCAGCACCGGACGAGCACCGGGAGACGAAGCACCGGGCGACTTGACCTGGGGACCGCGGCCGGTCAGTCTGACGGGGATGGAGCCTGCCATGCCGGACACGTGCGCTCGACGCCTGGGACGGGGCGCCTTGCGGGGCCGCGGCGCCGCGGCGGCCGCCCTGCTGGCCCTGCTGGCGACCGCCTGCGGCCACGACTGGTCGGCGGCCGACGCGACGGGCGACGGCCTCGATGCCGAGGCCGGGGACGTCGCGGACGGCGACGACGGCGCCGGCGTCCTGTGCGGCAACGGCGTGCGCGAACCGGGGGAGGAGTGCGACGACGGCCCCGTCAACAGCGACACCCTCGCCGACGCCTGCCGGACCAACTGCATCCGCGCCCATTGCGGCGACGGGGTCGTCGATTCTCGCGAGACCTGCGACGACGGCAACGACGTCGACGACGACGAGTGCCGCAACGACTGCGCGCTGCCGACCTGCGGCGACGGCGAGGTGAACCCCGGGGAGGCCTGCGACGACGGCAACACGTCGAACACCGACGCCTGCCTCAACACCTGCGCCGCCGCCTCGTGCGGCGACGGGTTCGTCCGGGAGGGGGTCGAGCAGTGCGACTCGCCGGACCCGCTGCCCTGCACGACCACCTGCGGCTCGGTCGGCGGTCAGGCTTGCGTCGACTGCGAGCTCGCCGACGGCTGCGAGCCGCCCGCGGAGACCTGCAACGGCCGGGACGACGATTGCGACGGGACGACCGACGACGGCTTCGCCTGCGCCGCGGGACAGGAGGCCGCCTGCACGACGCGCTGCGGCTCCACCGGCACGGGCCGCTGCACGGACGAGTGCCTGCCGGCCGACGTCGAGTCGTGCAGCCCGCCGGCCGAGAGCTGCAACGCCGCCGACGACGACTGCGATACGCTGGTCGACGAGGACTTCCGCTGCGCGCGCGGCGAGCCGGTCCCGTGCACCACCTCCTGCGGCACGACCGGTACCGGGTTCTGCAGCGACGCCTGCCTGCCGCCGGACGGCGACGTTTGCACGCCGCCGCCGGAGGTCTGCGACGGCGTGGACCAGGACTGCGACACGCTGGTCGACGAGGACCTCGAGTGTCTGGCCGGAACGGACGGGACGTGCACCGTGGGCGGCTGCAGCGGCACGCGAGTCTGCTCGGAGTCCTGCACCTGGGGCCCGTGCGACCTGGGCGCCGCCCCGCCGAACGACGAATGCGGCTCCTGGATCAGTACGATCTCCGACGGGCTCGGCTCGCGCAGCTACACGGGCACCACCTGCGGAGCCGCGGACGACTCGGTTACCGCGAGCTGCGGCGGCGCGGGAGCCCCCGACGTCTGGTACATGATGAACCTGCGCTACCGGCGCCTCGTGACGATCGATACGCTCGGCAGCTCGTTCGACGCCGTGCTGCGCATCGCGGCGGCGGACGCCGTCTGCCCCGGCACCGAACTGGCCTGCGACGACGACTCGGCGGGCGGCACCCCGGGACAGGCGACGTTGAGCCAGGTTCTGGAGGTCGGCAGCTACTGGGTGACGATCGACGGCAAGACCGCGGACGCCACGGGCGCCTACGTGCTCAACGTCTCGATCGTCGACCCGAGCGCGGTGCCGGGCAACGACTTGTGCCCGGGCGCCATCCCGCTCACGCTCACCGATGGCGGTTCGCGGAGCGTCATCGGCTCGACCGACCGCGCCGGCAGCTTCTCCGGATCGGGGTGCGCCGCCGCGGGCCCCGACGTCTGGTACTCGCTCACGCTCACCGAACCGACGGTGGTCTACCTCGACACGCTGGATGGTCGGACCTGGGACTCGGTCCTCGAGATCCGCTCGGGCACCTGCGCCACGTCGCGGCTGGTGGCCTGCGCGCAGGATGCCTGCGGCCGGTCGCGTTCGCAGTGGGTCGGCCGGCTGGAAGCCGGCACGTACTTCGTACTGGTCGACGGACGGGGCACGCTCGACCGCGGGGCCTTCACGCTGCGCTACCAGACGGTCACGGGGAGCTGCGCCGCGGACGCCGTGGCGCTGACGGCGGACGGCACCTTGATCGGCGACACCACCGGCGCGGCGAACCACTCCGAGCCGGGCTGCGGGCTGGCCCGCCTGCAGCCGGACGCCGTGTTCGCGCTCGGCGGCTGCGACGACCTGCCGTTCTCGGCCACGACGTGCACGAGCGCCCGTTCCTTCGACACCGTGTTGACCCTGTACCGCGACTCGTGCACCGGTCCGGTCGAGGCGTGCAGCGACGACGACCCGGCCTGCGACACGGCGAACCTGTCCACGATCTTCGAGCCCGACCTCAACAACCGGCTTCATTTCCTGGTGGTCGACGGCGGCTCCGGCCTGCCGAGCGCGGGCCCGTTCACCCTGACAGTCGACCTGCCGTAGCCGCCCGTCGCGCGCTACGGCGTCCCGCGGCAGCGCACCGCCGCCTGCGGTTCGCAGACCGTCGGCGAGTCGAACGCCTCGCCGGCCATCCGCGCGTCGGCGAAGTCGATGATCTCGGGCAGCGCCCAGAACGTGCCGTCGACGTGCCCGGCGCCGGCGCACTCCAGGTACTCCATCCGCATCCCCTGGCCGCACAGCGTGCCGAACGCGACCCGCTCGGTCGGCGTGTCGACCAGGTCGTCGTGCTCGGCCAGCACGAACAGCACCCCGTAGTGCTCGCCGGCCGGCGGGAGGCGGGCGATCGAGGTGGTGGTCAGGCCGTTCTCCGCGAACAGGCAGCCCCACGGGTCGAGCGCGCCGAGCGTCCCGGCCGCGGTCGCCTCGAGCAGCGGCGCCGGGAACACCTCGTCCAGCGCGACGTAGTCCGGCAGGTCGTCCTCGGGATCGCACGATCCGCCGAGCGCCGCGGGGATCTGGGCGTCCAGCGGCGGGACGAAGATCTCGTCCAGCCGATCCGCGTAGCCGTACCACGGCGCGGCGAGCCCGAGGAAGGCGATGGTGTTGCCGGTGGCGTCGATCACCGACGACAGCGCCAGCTCGCCCTGCCCCAGCAGGTCCGACGGCGGGACGGTGGCGACGACGCCGCGCAGCTCCAGCTCGGCGGCGTAGTACGGCGCGAGCCGGTCGACCCACAGCGCGGCGTGGCCGCCCTGGGAGCCGCCGAAGGCGACGAACCGCGGTGCGACGCACAGGTTCCCGCGCTGGGCCGGCGTCAGCTTGCCCAGCGCCCGCACCGCGTCGAGCGACGCGAGGGCCGTCGCCTGCCCGACCAGGTACGGGTGCGGGAAGCCGGTCGGCGCGCCGAGCGACTTGAGGCCGAGGTAGTCGGGCGCGACGACGAGGTAGCCGACCGAGGCGAACAGCGCGGCGATGATGTGGTACTCGTCGTCCCCGGCGATCCCGCAACCGTCGGTGAAGCCCGACGTGCCGTGCAGCAGCAGCAGCACGTCGAAGCTCGTCCGCCCGTCGGTCGGCTCGAACGGATAGGCCACCATCGCGGTGGCCTCCAGCAGCGCTCCGCGGTCCTGCGTGACGTAGGTCACGGTCCGCACCGCCGCGTCGTAGGCGATCTCGCGCGGCAGCTCGAAGCCCTCGCGCTGGGCGGCGTCGCTCAGCGAGGCGGCGCGGAACCCGGTCGCGGGCCCGACCGCGACCAC
>CAZMRP010000193.1:0-8357 GCA_964568275.1 uncultured Myxococcales bacterium | reverse complement strand
GGCGGGGTCGCCGCCGTTCCTGCTCGCGGCCCTCGTCGGTGCGGCGCTGTGGCGGCTGCGGCGCCGTCGCGCCGGACCGGTGGTCCGCAGCCCTGCCGGCCGTCGAGCGCTCCGGTCGCTTGCCCGTCGCCGCGGCGGCCTGTAGGCTTCCGGTGCGACGGGAGGGCGGGCGATGAACCACCTGCGAAGCGGGCTCACGGCGGGGCTGGTCGTGCTCTGGGCGGCGGGGTGCAGCGATCCGACGGACGACACCTATGTTGTGCCGCGCGACGTGCCGCGGACCGACGACGGCGGAACGGGCGAGGTTGCGGCGGACACCGATGCCGCTGCCGATGCGGACGCGGACGCGGACGCGACGACCGACGTCGATGCCGAGTGCATCGAGGACCTCGACATCGTCTTCGTGCTGGACGTGTCGACCAGCATGACGCCGGTGCTGGACGCCCTGTCCCGGGGCGTCGGCGAGGTCTGGAGCGCGGCGCTGGGCCTGGCCCCGGACACGCGGTTCGGGCTGGTGGTGTTCGTCGACGACGTGATGGTGACGCGGGACGGGGAGCCGTTCGGGTCGGTGGTCGAGCTGCAGGACGAGTTCGCGCACTGGCGCGATTTCTGCTCGAGCAACGACGAGCCGGGGGGGTCGAGCGGCTTCAACACCGACTGCCCGGAGAACGCGCGCGACGCGATCTGGGCGGCGGCGACGACGTTCGCGTGGCGGGAGAACGCGCTGCGGATGATCATCGTGGCGACGGACGACACGTTCGTCGAGCGGCCGAGCTCGCTCGGCTCGGCCGGGATCGTGGTGCAGCACACCTACGCCGAGGTGCTGGACGAGCTGCGGGCGCGGGAGATCCGGGTCGCCGCCTTCGCGGCCCACGACTCGTCGAACTGCTCGATCCCGCAGGTGCACGACACCGAGCCGGGGTTCTTCAGCGAGTGGCACGGGCTGCCGCCGCTGCCGTCGGGGACGGGGGCCGAGGTGTTCGACATCCAGGCGGTCCGGGCCGGGACGCTGAGCATGACCGAGTCGATCAACGGCGTGATCCTCGACGAATACTGCACCCCGTATCTCTACTAGGGGACCGGCGGCGCACGACGCCGACCCGGTTGCCCGCCCCGGCCCCGGCCGTCCTCCGCCCTCGAACGGCATCGACCCAATTGTCATTCGTGGTACAGTGCGCGCGATGAGCGACTCGCGCCGACCGGGGGGCGACGAGCCGGGCGTCCCGACCGACATGCTGACGGGACCGCCGGAGATGCTGCCCAGCCGCCTGCGGTTGGTGGTGGCGGACGGTCCCGACCGCGGGCGGGGCATCACCCTGACCCGCGGGACCTACGTCGTCGGCAAGTCGACCGGCTGCGACCTGGTGCTCTCCGACCGCACGGTCTCCCGCCGGCACCTGCAGCTCGAGGTCCACCACCACCGCCTGCTGTGCCGGGACCTCGAGTCGAAGAACGGCAGCTACTACAACGGTGCGCGGTTCCAGGCGATCGAGGTGTTGCTCGGGGCGTCGCTCAAGCTCGGCATGACCACCCTGCGCCTCGTGCTGCCCGAGACGCGGCTCGGCGTGGCCCCGGTGGGCGAGACCTCTTTCGGCGGCGTGGTGGGCCGGAGCGTGCGGATGCGCGAGGTGTTCGCGCTGGCGCAGCGGGCGGCGGCGACGGACGTGCCGGTGCTGGTGCTGGGGGAGACCGGCACGGGCAAGGAGGAGCTGGCGAGCGCGATCCACGGGGCGAGTCGGCGGCGGGACGGGCCGTTCGTGGTCTGCGACCTGGCGGCGCTCAGTCGCACGTTGATCGAGAGCGAGCTGTTCGGCCACCTGCGCGGTTCGTTCACCGGCGCGATCGCCGACCGGAACGGCGCGTTCGTGCAGGCCCAGGGCGGCTCGATCTTCATCGACGAGCTGGGGGAGCTCGAGGCCGAGATGCAGCCGCGGCTGCTGCGCGCCTTGGACCGCAAGCAGATCAAGCCCGTGGGGTCCGCGGCCTACAAGCCGATCGACGCGCGGGTGATCGCGGCGACGCAGCGGCCGATCGAGGCCGAGGTCCAGGCCGGGCGGTTCCGGCAGGACCTGTACTACCGGCTGGCCGTGCTGCGCATCACGCTCCCCCCGCTGCGCGAGCGCAAGGACGACATCCCGCTGCTGGTCGACCGCTTCGTCGCCGAGTTCCAGCCGGGGCGGGTGGTCGAGGTGCCGACCGAGACGTTGTCGCTGCTGCGCGAGTACGACTGGCCGGGCAACGTGCGCGAGCTGCGCAACACCGTCGAGCGGGCGCTGGCGATGGTCCCCGACGCCCGCCGCCTCGACCCCCAACTGCTCGAGCTGGACCTGCCGGGGGTGACGGACCGGCCGGCGGCGGACTCCGAGGAGCCGTTCCACGCGGCGAAGGACCGGCTGGTCCGGGCCTGGGAGCAGGAGTACCTCGCCGGCCTGCTGCGCCGCACCGCCGGCAACGTCTCCGAGGCGGCGCGCCGCGCGGGCATCGACCGCGTGCACCTCTACCGCCTGCTCAAGAAGCACGGTCTCGAGAGCTAGCGGGCCGGGCCTTCCCCGCGCAGCCGCTGGGCGAGGATCAGCAGCGTCTGGTTCCGGTCCTCCAGCTCCAGGCACGCCTCGAGGCCGCCGGCGTCGAGCGACACGTTGAGCGCCTCCTTGGTCAGGCGCAGGCCGAGCGGGTTCTTCGAGGTCATCGTGCGGGCCAGCGCGACGGCGGTGTCGAGCAGCGCGGCGCGGGGGACGCGGCGCGAGGCGAACCCGAGGGCCAGGGCGTCCGCGGCGCTCATCCAGTCGCCGGTCAGCAGGAACTCCGACGCGCGGCCCAGGCCGATCAGGCGCGGCAGGAAGTAGCTGCTCGCCATGTCGGCGCCGCCCAGCCCGATGTTGATGTACGCGGCCGAGAACCGCGCGTCCTCGGCGACGACCCGCACGTCCGAGGCCATCGCGAAGGAGAAGCCGAGGCCGGCGGCGGAGCCGTGCACGGCGCAGACGATCGGCTGCGGGGCCCGGCGCATCGCCAGCAGCAGGCGCGCCAAGCGCCGCTGCGCGTCGTAGATTGCCGTCGGCTCGAGCCCGAAGATCTCGGGCCCCAGCGTCTTCATGTCGAGGCCGGCGCAGAACCCCTTGGCCGCGCCGCCGTCGAGCACGATCGCGCCCACGCCGTCGTCGTGCCGCCGCTCGCGCCAGAACTCCTCCAGCTCCTGCAGCATCGTGCGGTCGACCGCGTTGTAGTGGTCCGGGCGGTTCAGCGTCAGGAAGCCGACCCGGTCCTCGGTACGCCAGCGCAGGGTCTCCATTGGTCTGCTCCTCTTCCGGTCGCCGGGTGGGGGGCGTGCTGCCGGCGGTCAGGGGGGCGGCGGGGCATCCGCCTCCGTCGCGAAGTCGGCGCCCGTCTCCGCCTCGGCCTCGGCGGGCACGTCGGCCTCGGCGGGCACGTCGGCGTCGGCGTCGGCGTCGGCGTCGGCGTCGGCGGCCGAGGGGCCCTCGCAGCTGTCCGAGCAGGGGCGGGTGCCCCAGGCCTCGTCGAGGATCTCGTCCGGGACCTCCGGCACCGCGAGGTGGCAGGTGCCGTCGATGCAGTGCCAGCCCGGGTCGCAGGTGCGGGCCAGGCAGACGGACTGGATCTCGACGGCGTGCGAGGTGACGCCTTCGTCGGGCCAGGTCATCCGGTGGTACAGGTGGCCGGTGCCGGTGGCCCAGCGGTAGGAGACGTCGAACCAGGCCTCCTGGTACGGGGTGGCGTTGCGCACGAAGTCGACGACGAGCGGCGGCTGGTCGGCCGGGCTGCCGGCTGCCGGATGGAAGGTGCGCTCGCAGGGGATGCAGACGACGACGTCGCCGCCGGTGGTCCGGATCACGGCGGTGACCCGGATGCGGACCTCCAGCAGCAGCTCGGCGACGGCCGGGACGGCGCGGACGACGAGCTGGACGGTGGGCGGCTCGGAGCTGCAGCCCGGCGCGGCGGCGCCGAGGAGCGCGGCGGCGACCAGGGGGAGCGGGAGCCGGTGGATCAGGGCGCGCATCGTGCGATTCGAGTGCCTCGTCGGTCGTTCATAGCGGCTGGGAGGGGACGTGTCAAAGCGTCCGGCCGCGCGGCCGCCGGTTTGACTCCCTGCGGGGGTCACGCCTACAGTGTAGCGGATGCCGGCTGCGAGCCCTTCCACGCGAGGTGTGCCCGTCGAACTGCCGGGATACCGCATCCTGCGGGCGATCGCGGCGGGGGGGATGGGGAACGTCTACGAGGCGGAGCGGCTGACGACGCACGAGCGGTTCGCGGTGAAGTTCATCCGCAGCCATCTGCTGGGCGACCCGGTGTACTACGCGCGGTTCGAGCGCGAGGTGTCGGCGCTGCGCGCGATCCGGCACTCGAACGTGGTCGACCTGTTCGACTGGCATCTGCCGCCGCCGGACAGCGGCGACGTCCCGTTCGTCGTGATGGAGCTGCTCAAGGGCGAGTCGCTCGAGGGGCCGCTGAAGCGGGTCGGGCGCCTGCCGCACCACCTCGCGGTGCAGATCATGTTGCAGGTGCTCGACGGCCTTGCGGCGGCGCATTCGGTGGGGGTGATCCATCGGGACCTCGGACCCTCGAACATCTTCCTGATCCCCGAGACGCCCCAGCAGGTCCACGTCAAGCTGCTCGACTTCGGCCTGGCGCGGCCGCTGGAGGAGGGGAGCGCGCACGCGGGCGTGACGCAGGAGGGGACGTGGATGGGGAAACCCGCCTACGTCGCCCCGGAGCTGCTGCTCAACCTGCCGCTCGACGAGCGGGCCGACATCTTCGCCTGCGGGATGGTGTTGTTCCGGATGCTGGCGGGACGCTTCCCGTACCGCGAGACCAACTCCCAGCTGCTGTGGATGGAGCGCTACGCGGAGCGGGAGCAGCCGCCGGCGTATCCGCCGGTGAGCGACTTCGCGTCCGACCTGCCGGAGCCGCTGGTGGGGATCGTGGCCAAGGCGGTGGCCAAGCGGCGCGACGAGCGGTACGCGTCGGCGCGGCAGCTGCAGAACGACCTGTTGCAGTTCGAGCGGCAGTGGGTGTCGGAGACCTCGACGGAGACGTCGTTCCCGGCCCTCGGGCTGGTGCGGCAGGAGCCGACGGGGAGCGCGGTGTTCGCCGGCCGGTCGTCGACGATCCACCAGCCGAAGCGCCCCTGGCTGCGGCCGCCGGTGATCGCGGCGGGGATCATCGGTCTCGCGCTGGTCGTCGCGCTGATCATCGTGCTGGCGGGACGATCCGGGGAGCGCCCGGCTCCGGCGGCGGCGCCGGAGGCGGGGGTTCCGGTGCTGGCCGCGGTTCCGGCCGATGCGGGGGAGCCGGACGGCGCGGCGGCCAAGGCGGTTGCCGACGCGGCCCCGGCGATCGTGGAGGACGGGGGAGCGGCGGCGGACGTCGGGGGAGACGAGGCGGCGACGGACGCCGGCTCCGCGGCGGACGAGTCGGCGGCGGTCCCGGCCGCGGTGCGGTTGACGTTGCTCGGCGTGCCGCAGGGGGCCGAGCTCCGGGTCGACGGGAAGCTGGCCGCGCAGGCCGGGTTCGTGGAGCTCGAGCGTTCGACGCGGGCGGTCCGGCTGGCGGTGACGGTGCCGGGCGGGCGCTACGAGCCGTGGGTACAGAGCGTGGTGCCCGACGACTCGCGGACCGTCGAGGTCCAGCTGCGGCGGGTGCGCTCGCCGGGCGGCGCGGCGGCGCGCGACGCGGGCGGGACCCGCGGCGGCGACGCCGGGTTGCAGGGCCGCTTCGGCACGGTGTTCTCCACCGACTACGACGACGAGCCATGAGACTCGCACTTTCGGCGGTCCTGTTCGCGATGCTGGCCCCGACGCCGGCCGCGGCGGAGCCCAGCCGGGCCGAGACGCGGGAGGCGCGGCGGTACTTCGAGCAGGGGCTGGAGGCGATCGGCCGCGACGACTACGTCACGGCGCTCGACGCCTTCGAACGGTCCAACCGCCTGAACCCGAAGCCGGTGACGCTGTTCAACATCGGGATGTGCCAGCGTGCGCTGGCCGACCTGGCGGCCGCCTTCAACACGTTGAACCGCTACCTCGAGACCGCGTCCGACGACGCCCCGACGCGCGTCGAGGAGGCGCGTCGCGTGGTCGCCGAGATCGATGACGTGCTGGCCCGGGTCACGGTGCGGGCCGACCGGGCGGACGCGGAGATCTCCGTCGACGGTATCCCGGCCGGTCTGGGAGCGGTGACGCGGCCGCTCCGGCTGACGGCGGGGACGCACGTGTTCGAGGCCCATCTGGCCGGGCACCGGGCGGCGCGCGAGGTGGTCGACATCAGTCCCGGCGAGACGCTCGAGATCCAGCTGACCCTCGGGGAGTCCGACGGCGCCGCGCCGGCGACCGGGACCTCCGGCGGGGAAGGGGACGGCGAGAGCATCGTCGAGGCCTGGTGGTTCTGGACGATCATCGGGGTGGTGGTGGTCGGCGGGTCGGTGACCGCCGGCGTGCTGCTGGCGCCCGACGGGGAGCGCCTGCCCGCCGACTGGACGATCCAGGGGAACTGACGACGGCCGCGCCCGGCGGGGCCCGGTCGGGAGTGCTACCGATCCAGGCGGCCCTGGCGCAGGTTGTTCGCGCGGCCGGTGGGCCAGGTCAGGCAGTTGTCGGCCGAGCCGGGGACGTCCCAGATCTGGACGCCGCCTTCGCCGCCGCCGAGCGTGTCCTTGAGCGAGACGATCAGCTCGAGGTCGTGGTCGCCGTCGAGGTCGGCGAGGGTCGGCGGGGCCATCGAGCCGCGGCCGAACAGCTCCACGCGGTGCAGCTCGACTCCGTTGTTGTTGAGGATCACCATGTGGGCCGGCGCCTCGGGCTCGCGCGGCGCGCCCGAGGACCAGGTGCAGAACACGACCTCCGGCACGCCGTCGCCGTTGAGGTCGGCGATCAGCGCCTCGCTGGCGCCCGTGAACGGGTCGGCGGCGAGGCCGAAGGGGAAGCGCCACTGCAGGGTGCCGTCGGCGTCGAAGGCGTAGAGGTAGCCGTCGTAGGCCGGGGCGAGGAGCTCGAGCCGGTCGTCGTCGTCGAGGTTGCCGAGGGACGGGGCCGGTTGGACCGGCAGGATGTTGGCGCCCCGGTCGCCGTCGTGCGGCACGGGGGGGCCGCTGTCCTGCGGCGGGTCCCAGCCGGCGGGTCGGGTCAGGTCGGGAGCGAGGACCCAGAACGTGTTGCCCTGGTTGTCGGTGCTGTCGCTGTGCTCGTGGTCGCCCACCAGCACCAGTTCCAGGTTGCCGTCGCCGTCGAGGTCGCCCAGCGCTGGGGGCGAGTAGGTGAACTCGGAGCGGTCGCCGGTGCCCCAGCCGCGCTGGGACAGCGCCAGGTCGTGGTAGGCCTCGACCGCGGTGACCACCCGGTCGGTGAACGCGGCGGCGGTGGGGAACGGCGAGCCGTCGTCGTGGAAGATGCCGAAGCCGATGGCGTCGTAGGACGAGACGACGTCGAGGCGGCCGTCGCCGTCCAGGTCGCCGAGGCCGACGTTCTGTCCGTAGCCGCCGAAGTCCCAGCACTCCTCGGCGGGGGGCGGCGGGTCGCAGGTGGCGTGGTTCACCTGGGGCCAGCCGTCGCGCAGCGTGCCGTCCAGCGCGAACACGGCGGTGGCGGGTCCGGTGCCGGTCTTGTTGACCACCAGCTCGACGAAGCCGTCGCCGTCGAGGTCGCCGGCGGCGAGCGCTCGGATCTCGGTGTCGCCGAAGGCGGTGGGCCAGCCGGGGAGCAGCGTGCCGGTGTGGTCCCAGATCGCGAGGTTCGTGCCGTCGTCGTCCGTGTGGGCGCCGGCGGCGAGCTCGAGGTCGCCGTCGTGGTCGAAGTCGCCCACGGCGGGAGAGGCGTAGACGCGGGTCGAGCCGTGGTCCTCGGGGTCGGCGGCGTCGTGGCCCCAGGCGGCGCGCCACAGTGCGGTGCCGTCGGCGTTCCAGGCGTAGAGCACCGAGTGGCGGGCGGCGACGTCGTCGTCGTCGCCGTCGCCGTCGAGGTCGGCGACGGCGGGGGAGGCGAGCCAGTTCTCGTCCCAACTCGCGGGGAGCGTGGCGCGGAGGCCGGGGGCCTGTACGTCGCCGAGCGGGCCGCCGGGGAGCGCCTCGCAGGCCGTGCGCGCATCCCGCTCGCAGCCGCCGTCGCCGTCGGGGTGCCAGCCGGCGGCGCAGGACGCTCGCAGCATCCCGTGGGCCATATGCAACAGTCGATGAAATCGATGCTGAATCTTTCCTTCCAGCTGGAACAGATCGATTACCAAGCCAAGAACCTCGTGCACGCCGATCTCTCGCCGGAGGAATTTGCTGCGAGCATGGAGGAGCGGGGCGAAAGCTTCCTGCAGATTCTCTTCCGCATGTTGGGACACTCGGCAAGTCAGGCCGGCAAACA
>CAZMRP010000192.1:0-8358 GCA_964568275.1 uncultured Myxococcales bacterium | reverse complement strand
TGCGGCGCTACTTCGTGCAGGCGTTTCGCGCGGGCGAGCACCTCGCCGCCGTGCTGTTGGCGCAGGCCGAGGGCCGCCTCGAGCGCCACCTCGTCGAAGTACGAGGTGCACCAGCGGTCCTCCACTTGCAGCGCGCCGGGGCCGCCGTCGGCGCCCACCGTGACGCGCGCCTCGGGGTCGGGAACCTGTTTCACCAGCACGACGATCTTCACGGGAGCCTCCTCGAGAGCGGCGGTCACTGCCGGAGGTAGCTGCGGCCCAGATAGTCGAGCAGCACCTCGTGGGTGCCGCCGCCGGAGAGCAGGAAGCGCGCGTCGCGGAAGAACCGCTCGGCCGGGTACTCGGGCGTGAACCCGTTGCCGGCGTAGATCCGGGTCGCCTCGTCGACCGCCTCGAGGCACATCTCGGTGGCGATCCACTTGGCGGCCATCGCCTCGCGTTGGCACGCGAGACCGGCATCGATCATCCAGGCGACGCGGTAGAGCAGGGTGCGGGCGGCCTCGCGCTGCGCCCAGCAGCGGCCGAACTTCGCGCGGATCAGCTGGTACTCGGAAATCGGCTTGCCGAACGCCTCGCGGCGCCGGGCGTAGTCCTTGGCGTCGCGCAGCGCCTCGTCGGCGATGGAACAGGCGGCCAGGCCGGTCATGACCCGGATCTCGTTGAGGATGTCGGTCAGGTAGGCGGCCCCCTTGCCCGGCTCGCCGAGCAGGTTCTCGCCGGGGACTCGCACGTGGTCCAGCACGAGCTCGCCGGTGACCGAGCTGCGGGCGCCGAGCTTCTCGATCTTCTGCCCGCGCTCGAACCCGGGCGTCCCGTGCTCGACCAGGAAGAACGACAGCCCCTTGAGTCCGGCCTGCGGGTCGGTCGTGGCGAGCACGGTGGCGAAGTCGCAGATCGGGCCGTTGGTGATCCACTCCTTGGTGCCGTGGAGCACCCAGTGGTCGCCGTCGCGGGTCGCGGTGGTGCGGACGCCGGCGAGGTCCGAGCCGGACTGGCTCTCGGTGAAGCAGATCGCGCCGATCTTCTCGCCGCGGATCGCCGGCTCCAGCACCCGCGTCTTGAGGTCCGGGGAGCCGAAGCGGTTGATGAAGTAGGTGCCCATCAGCATCTGGGCGGTGACGGCCATGAAGAAGCCGCACGAGCCGCGGGCCAGCTCCTCGAAGAAGATCATCGACGTGACGGTGTCGGCGTCCAGGCCGCCGTGGGCGGCGGGGTGGCGCAGGCCGAGGTAACCGAGCGCCGCGAACTCGTCCCACAGGTCCCGGGGGAACTCGGCCCGGCGGTCGAGCTCGGCGACCCGCGGCCGGACGAGGCGGTCGACCGCGTCCTGGACCTGGTTGCGGAAGAACTCCTGCTCCTCGGAGAACCGAAAGTCCATGGTCACCTCCGCGGGGCGCGAGGCCCCGGGCGCCGCACCCCGCCCGGGCGGGCGGGACGGCGGGACGGGCGGGCGCGACTCAGCCGCGCTCGTTCGGCTTCCACTTGTAGTCGATGAGCTCGAGCAGCACGCCGTTGACGGCCTTGGGGTGGACGAAGGCGAACTCGCAGTCGCGGAACTTCCGCGCCCCGCCGATGAACGGGTAGCCCTTCCCCTTCAGCTCGTCGATCGCCTCCCGCGTGTTGTCGACGTTGAAGCCGAAGAGCATGATCCCCTCGCCGTGCTTCTCGATGAACTTCGCCACGTCGCCGTCCGGCGTGGTCGACTCCATCAGCTCGAAGCCGACGTCGCCGAGCCAGTAGCGGGCGACGCGGATCTTCTCGGGCTCGTCGACGTACGGGTCGTCGGGGGCCTTGCCGAGGATCGGCTCCCACTTCTTGCGGGCCTCGTCGAGGTTCTTCACCGCGATGCAGATGTGATCGATCTTGTTGACCTTCATCGTCGTTCCCTCCTGCTACCGCGGCAGCGGGTGGTAGCCGTCGTGCTGCTGCGCGAAGACCCGGTGCGGCAGGTGGAAGCGGATGGCCGCGAGCGGGCAGGCCTCGGCGCAGATCCCGCATTCCTCGCACAGGTCGGTGATCAGCGTGGCCTTGCCCTTGACCAGTCCCATGATCTGGGGCGGGCAGCGCTGGACGCAGACTCCGCAACCGTCGCACTTGAAGGCATCGATCGTCGGTACCATCGTCGTTCCTCCCTGCCAGCCTAGAGCCGCATCCCGAGGCGGTAGCCGTCGAGGATCGCGGCGTTGGCACGGCGCGCGAGCAGCGCGTCGCCCAGCACCCGCACGCCCTTGCGCGCCTTGATCAACTCCTGCACCGACTGCACCTCGGCCAGGATCACCGTGTCCGCCGGGATGGTCTTCGGCCCCTCGGCCGTCGTCACCGCCACCCCGTCCGCCGTGATCTCCTCGACCTTGGTCAGCGTCGCCAGGACGGCCTTGCCCTCCTTGAGCTTCGACATGTAGCGCCAGATGTAGGAGGGGTTGACGTCGCGGCCCGGCTTTTTGGCCTTGCCCACGATCGTCACCTCGTGGCCCCCGCGGTGCAGCAGCAGCAGCGCCGTCGAGATCGCCACGCCGCCGTCGCCCAGGATCACCGCCCGCTTGCCGACCTGCGCCTTGCCCTCGAACACGTCGAAGCACGAGACGACGTGCTTGCCGTCGGCGCCCTTGATGTCGGCGCGCGGCGCCGCGCCGGTGGCGATCACCACCTCGTCGGCGTCCGAGGCCTTGAGCTCCTCCTTGGTCACGGTGCGCCCGAGCTCGAACTTGGCGCCGAACTGCCGGCAGCGGTGCTCGAGGTACTGGACCAGCCGCAGGAACTCGTCGTCGCCCCAGGGCCCGTGCGAGGCCACCGCGAGCTGCCCGCCCGTGCGGTCCGCCTTGTCGGTGATCGTGACCTGGTGCCCCTTCTCGGCGGCGATGGCCCCGGCCTGCATCCCGGCCACGCCGGCGCCGACGATCCAGATCTTCTTCGGCTTGGCGGCCTTGGCGAAGCCGTAGAACCCGTACTCCGGCTCGCTCTCGTGTCCGAGCGACGGCCGGACGAAGCAGCACAGCTCCGCGTCGCGGAACAGGCGCGCCAGGCAGATGTTGCACGCCATGCAGGGGATGATCTCCTCCTCGCGGCCCTCGAGGACCTTCTGCGGGAGGAACGGGTCGGCGATCATCGGCCGGCACATCTCCCAGATGTCGAGCCGAC
Organism: uncultured Myxococcales bacterium; assembly: GCA_964568275.1. Taxonomy (GTDB): domain Bacteria; phylum Myxococcota_A; class Polyangia; order DRWM01; family JAAZOP01; genus JAAZOP01. The sequence goes on along the minus strand of CAZMRP010000192.1, from coordinate 5,220 downwards.
CGGCCGCCAGCGCCTCCTCGACGATCGACGGCACGAACAGCCGGTAGGCCATCGACACCGGGATCTTGAGGTTCTTTTTCATCCGCTCGGAGACCGGCAGCCAGGTGCCCATCGGGATGTCGCGGCTGATCACCGAGACCGCCGACTCCTGCCACCCCGCCGTGACGCTCAGGCAGTCGATCCCCGCCTGCTCGGCGATCTTGATCGCCTGCAGCGATTCCTCGGGCGTGTTCCCCCCGCGGTCGCCGAGCAGCTCGTCCCCGCACAGCCGGATGATGATCGGGTAGTCCGGCCCCACCGCCTTGCGGATGTCCGCCACGATCCGCCGCATGAACTCGGCCCGCTTCTCCACGGTGCCGCCGAAGGCGTCGGTGCGCTGGTTGGTGTAGGCCGAGATGAAATTCGAGATCAGGTAGCCGACGATGCCCGAGATCTCCACCGCGTCGTAGCCCGCCTCGCGGCACCGCAACGCGCCGTCGACGTGCTCCCGGATCGCCGCCTCGATCTGCTCCACCGTCATCTCCCGCGGCTCGCGGAACCGCGGGATCCGCTGCTTCACCGGCGACGGACCGACCGTGTAGTCCAGCTCGATCCCGCCGACCCGGCCGCAGTGCATCAGCTGCAACACCGCCTTCGCCTCGTACTTGTGGATCGCGTCCGCAATCCGCTTGAGCCCCGGGATGAACTTGTCGTCCCAGATCCCCATCATCCCCACGTAGCCCTTCCCCTCGCCCCGCGGGTCGGTGAAGGCCCCCTGCGTGGTGACGATGCCGGCGCCGCCGCGCGCCTGCGCCTCCATGTACGCCACTTCCTTGTCCGAGACGAACCCGTCGCCGTAGTTGAAGTTCGTCTCCGTCGAGGCGTACTTGATCCGGTTCTTCAGCTCCATCTTGCCGATGCGGAACGGACTGAAGATGTGCGGGTACTTCTTCTCCCCTGGCTTCATCGCGGATACCTCCCAAGCATGTAACGCGTCAGGATGTGATGCGTCCCGTACCAGGGCCGACGCCGCACTGTCAACCGGAACGTGCCGGCCCGGCCCACGGACTTGGCTTCGGAGCTGATGTGGGATATACTCCCACCTGTCGCTCCCAGGTGGGGGAGCGCGGGAGGCGCGAACCAAGATGGGCATCGAACGACGTCGGTTCTCCAGGGTGCCGCTCGACGTGACCGTCCTCGAACGCGGGCATCGGGGCGAAGCGCGGGTCAAGGCGCGCGACATCTCCGAGGCGGGGATGTCCTACTCGGGCTCGTGGTTCGCCCCGCGCCCGGACGGCCAGGAGGTGACGCTCCGCTTCTGCCTGCCCGGCGACTCGCGGCCGATCGAGCTGCTCGGGGTGCTGACCGACGAGCGTTGTCTGGCGCGGACCAGCGACACGTGCGTCACCTTCGTCTGGCCGCGGCAGGAGGACCTGCTGCGCATCCGCCGCTTCATCTCGTTCGGTCCCGCCGCGTCCTAGTCCCGCCGACCGGAAGCGCACCGCGTGGTGCAGCGGAACGTCCGGGGCCTCGCCGCGCCGCCGGCGCGTGCTCCCCGGGCAGGCGCCGCTCCACGCGGCGGCGCGCGGCCCCCTTGCCCGCGACCGCCGCGGTCCACTATCGTCCGGGCGTCCGGGCGAGGGAGGCCGTCATGCCGGGGAAGCGCTATCGACTGGGCTGCGACATCGGCGGCACGTTCACCGACTTCGTGCTGCTCGACGACCGCACCGGCGCGCTCCACGTCCACAAGTGCCTGACCACGCCGGCGGATCCTTCGGACGCCGTCGAGGCCGGCATCCGGGCGCTCGCCGAGCGGGTGCCGGACGTGGTCGCGGAGCTGGACGAGCTGATCCACGGCACGACGCTGGTGATCAACGCGATCCTGGAGCGCAAGGGGGCGAAGACCGGGTTGCTCACCACCCGCGGCTTCCGCGACGTGCTGGAGCTGGCCCGGGAGATCCGCTACGCCCCGTACGACGTGCTGGCCGAGTTCCCCGAGCCGCTGGTGCCGCGCCGCCGGCGGCTCGAGGTCGACGAGCGGCTGCGCGGCGACGGCACCGTGCTCCGGCCCCTCGACCTCGACCAGGCCCGCGCGGCGCTCGACGAGCTGCTGGCGCAGGGGATCGAGTCGCTGGCGGTCTGCCTGCTCCACTCGTTCGAGAACCCGGCGCACGAGCGGGCGTTGCAGCGGCTGGCGGCCGAGGCCGCCCCGGGGCTGTCGGTGTCGATCTCGAGCGACGTGCTGCCGCAGATCCGCGAGTATGAGCGGACCAGCACGACGGTGACCAACGCCTACGTCAAGCCGCTCACCGGCCGCTACCTGCGCCGGCTGGCCGACCGCGTGGCCGCCCTCGGCTGCCGCAGCAAGCTGTTCATCATGCTCTCCTCCGGCGGGATCACCTCGGTCGAGACCGCGGCCGAGTCGCCGGTGCGGATCATCGAGTCGGGGCCGACGGCGGCGGTGATCGCCGGCCAGTACTGGGGCCGGCGCTTCGGCGTGCCCGAGATGTTCTGCTTCGACATGGGCGGCACGACCGCCAAGTCGTGCCTGATCCAGGACGGTCGGGCGGGGGTGGTGCCGACCTTCGAGGTCGGCCGGGTGCAGCGCTTCCAGCGCGGCAGCGGCCTGTCGATCCAGGTCCCGGTGGTCGACCTGATGGAGATCGGCGCCGGCGGCGGCTCGCTGGCCCGCGTCTCGCGCCTCGGCACGCTGCAGGTCGGCCCCGAAAGCTCGAGCGCCGTTCCCGGCCCGATCTGCTACGGCCGCGGCGGCGCCGAGCCGTGCGTCACCGACGCCGATCTGCTGCTCGGCTACCTCGACGAACGCTACTTCCTCGGCGGTACGATGCCGCTCGACCGCGAGGCGGCCCGGCGCGGCGTCGAGGAGCGGATCGCGCGGCCGCTGGGCGTCACCTTCCTCCAGGCGATCTGGGGCATCCACGACCTGATCAACGAGACGATGGCCGCCGCGGCCAAGACCCACATCGCAGAGAAGGGCGGCAACCCGCGGCTCGTCACCGTCGTCGCCTTCGGCGGCGCCGGTCCCGTCCACGCCTACGGCCTGGCCCGCAAGCTCGGCGCCCCGCGCCTGCTCGTCCCCCCCAACGCCGGCGTCGGCTCGGCGCTCGGGTTCTTCACCGCCCCCCGCGCCTTCGACCTCGTCCGCTCCCACAAGGTGGCGCTCGAGGCCGCCGACTTCGCGGCGCTCGAGGGGCTGTTCCGCGAGCTGGAGCGCGCCGGCGCCCGCACGCTGGCCCAGTCCGGCGCCGCCGACGAGCCGGTGGCGTTCGAGCGTTCGATCGACGTCCGGTTCGTGGGGCAGGGGGCCGAGACCACGCTGCCGGTGCCGGAGACGGACTTCACCCGGCTCGACCGCGCCGCCGTGCGCCGGCGCTTCGACGAGGAGTACACGCGGCTCTACGGCCGGACCTACCCCGACTCGGCCGTCGAGTTCATCAACTTCAAGGTCCGCGCCCGGCTCCCCGAACGGCTGCTCGAGCTGCAACGGCTGCCCGAAGAACGCCGGCCGCTCGAGCAGGCGGTCAAGGGCTCGCGCCCCGCGTTCTGTCCGCGGCGGCGCGACTTCGCGCCGCATGCCGTCTACGACCGCTACCGGCTCGGCGCCGGCGCCGTCTTCCCCGGCCCCGCGATCGTCGAGGAGCGGGAGTCGACGGTGGTGGTGGGGGAGGGCGCCGCGGTGCGCGTCGACGAGTTCGGCTTCCTCTGGATCGACCTGCCGGAGGTGCCGTGATGTTCGACCCGATCACGATCGAGATCCTGTGGCGGCGTTTGCTGTCGATCGTCGACGAGGCCGATTCGGCGGTGGCGCGCACCGCCTTCTCCAGTCTGCTGCGCGACGCCCACGACTACACCTGCATGTTCACCGACCGCCGGGGCCGCGAGCTGGCCCAGGGGACCTTCGCCACCCCCGGCCAGTCCGGCGCCCTGGCCCTCGGGATCAAGCAGCTCGTCCGCCGCCGGCCGCTCGAGGCCTACCACCCCGGCGATGTCTTCATCACCAACGACCCCTGGGCGCTGGCCGGACACCTCAACGACGTCTGCGTCTACGCGCCGGTGTTCCATCGCGGCCGGGTCGCGGCGTTCAGCGCCTGCGTGTTCCACCACTCCGACATCGGCGGCCGCGTCGCCTCGGACAACCACGACGTGTTCGAGGAGGGGCTGTTCCTCCCGCCGGTCAAGCTCTACGACGCCGGCACGGCCAACGAGGCGGTGTTCGACATCCTGCGCTGGAACGTCCGCACGCCGGAGCAGGTGATCGGCGACGTGCGCTCCCAGATCGCCGCCAACCACGTCTGCTCCCAGAAGATCCGCCGGCTGCTCGAGGACTACGAGCTGGACGGCCTCGACGACCTCGCCGACGAGATCTGCGACCGCACGGAACGCTCGATCCGCGCCGCGATCGACAAGGTCCCGGACGGCACGTACCGCGCGGAGGGGGTGATCGAGCAGGTCGAGGGGCGGCCGGACGTCGTGATCAAGTGCGCGGTCCAGGTCCGCGGCTCCGACGTCGTGGTCGACCTCGCCGGCTCGTCGCCTCACGTCGACTGGGGCGGCAACGTGGTCTACAACTTCACCTACGCCTACGTGTTCATGGCGCTCAAGAGCGTCTTCGACCCCGAGCTGCCGAACAACGACGGCTGCGCGCGCCCCATCGTGCTGCAGGCGCCCGCGGGCAGCGTGGTCCACTGCACTTTCCCGGTGGCCGTCGCCGCCCGGATGCAGCTCGGACACTTCCTGACCGAGATCGTCTACCGCGCGCTGGCCCCCGTGCTCCCGGAACGGGTGATCGCCGGGTCGGGCGGCACGCCGGCGACGATGAACGTGCTCTACGGGAAACGCCGCGACGGCCGCCCGTGGCACACCGTGGTGATTCGCGGCGGCGGCATGGGCGCCTCGGCGCGTCGCGACGGCGACTACGTCTACATCTTCCCGGCCAACGGGGCGAACACGCCGGTGGAGATCCTGGAGAGCGACACCCCGCTGCTCGTCGAGCGGCGGGAGCTGCTGCCCGATTCCGGCGGTCCCGGCCGGTGCAGGGGGGGGCTCGGGCGACGCGAGGTGCTGCGGGTTCCGGAGGACGCGTGCGCCCCGGAAACGTCGGTGCCGCTGGCGATGCAGTCGGGCCGGTTCCGGCGGCCCCCGGAGCCGCTCGCGGGCGGTCGCCCGGGGGCGCTGGCGCGGTTCGTCGTCAACGACCGGCCGGGCAACCCGTACGGCCTC
>CAZMRP010000191.1:0-8370 GCA_964568275.1 uncultured Myxococcales bacterium | reverse complement strand
AGCGGGCGGAGAAGCTCCCCGGGATCCGCTTCGTCCGCAGCTACGTCTCGGTGGGCCGCGAGGTCCCGGAGACGAAGAACGTCACGATCCGCTACGCCACCGACGAGGACGGGGTCCGCGAGGAGGAGTTCGACCTGGTGGTGCTCGGCGTCGGGCTCAGCCCGCCGAGGGACGCCGCGCGGCTGGCCGACCTGTTCGGGCTCGAGCTGGACGAGCACGGCTTCTGCCGGACCGACCCGACGAACCCGATGCGGACCACGCGGCCGGGGGTGCTGGTCAGCGGCGCGTTCCAGGGGCCGATGGACATCCCGGAGTCGGTGGTGACGGCGAGCGGCGCGGGGTCGCAGGTCGGCGAGCTGCTCGACCGCCGGCGCGGGAAGCTGGCCAGGGAGCGGGTCTACCCGCCGGAGCGGGACGTCGCGGGCGAGGAGCCGCGGGTCGGGGTCTACGTCTGCCACTGCGGCGCGAACATCGGCCGGATCGTCGACGTCCCCTCCACCGTGCAGTACTCGCGCGGGCTGCCCAACGTCGTGCACGCCGAGGAGAGCCTGTTCATCTGCTCGACGGAGGCCGCGCAGAAGCTGGCCACCTCGATCAAGGACAAGGGGCTCAACCGCGTGGTCGTGGCGGCCTGCACGCCGCGGACGCACGAGCCGCTGTTCCGGGACACGCTGCGCGAGGCGGGGATCAACCAGTACTTCTTCGACATGGCGAACATCCGCGAGCACTGCTCGTGGGTCCACAGCCGCGAGAAGGAGAAGGCGACGGTCAAGGCGCAGGACATCATCCGGGCCTCGGTGGCCCGGGCCTGCCGGCTGGAGCCGCTGCAGGAGTTCCGGCTGCCGGTCGACAAGCGCGCGCTGGTGGTCGGCGGCGGGCTGTCGGGGATGACGGCGGCGCTGAGCATCGCGCGGCAGGGGCACGAGGTCTGGCTGGTCGAGAGGGAGCCGGAGCTCGGCGGGATCGCGCGCCGCCTGCACCGCACGCTCGAGGGGCTCGACGTGCAGGCGTACCTGCGCGACGTGGTGCGCCAGGTCTACCGGCACCCCCTGGTCCACGTGCTGACGGGGGCGGCGATCCTCGAGACCAAGGGCTACGTCGGCAACTTCGCCACCCGGGTCCGGTCGCGGGACCGCGGGGTGGTGGAGGTGCTGCACGGCGCCACGGTGGTGGCCACGGGGGCCGACGAGTACCGCCCGACGGAGTACCTGTACGGCCGGGACCCGCGAGTGCTGACGCAGCTCGAACTGGAGCAGCGGCTGGCGGCGGACGACCCGCGGCTGGCCGAGACGCGCAGCGTGGTGATGATCCAGTGCGTGGGCTGCCGGCAGGAGGAGCGCAACTACTGCGCGCGGATCTGCTGCGGCCAGGCCGTGAAGAACGCGCTGGCGCTCAAGCGGCGGGACCCGACGGTCGACGTCTGCATCCTGTTCCGCGACATGCGGACCTACGGGTACCGGGAGGACTTCTACCGCGAGGCGGCGGAGCGGCACGTGCGGTTCGCGCGCTGGGAGCCGGAGGACGCGCCGCAGGTCGAGCCGGCGGTGGAGGAGGGGCGGCCGGTGCTGCGGGTGACGGTCGCCGACCCGATCCTCGGGCAGCGCCTGGCGCTGGACGCGGACCTGCTGGTGCTGTCGGCGGCGGTGGTGCCGGCGGCGACGAGCCAGGAGGTGTCGCGGCAGTTCAAGGTGGCGACGGGGCCGGACGGGTTCTTCCAGGAGGCGCACGTCAAGCTGCGCCCGGTGGACTTCGCGGCGGACGGCGTGTTCCTGTGCGGGACGGCGCACTACCCGAAGCACATCGGCGAGGCGGTGAGCCAGGCCTACGGGGCTGCGGGGCGGGCGGTCGCGCTGCTGTCCCAGGACACGGTCGTCGCCTCGGGCTCGGTGTGCCGCGTGGAGGAACGCGACTGCGTGGCCTGCGGGGCGTGCGTCCAGGCCTGCACCTACGGGGCGATCGAGCTCCACGACACGCCGCGGGGCCGCAGGGCGCGGGTCAACGCGGTGCTGTGCAAGGGCGACGGGCTGTGCAACACCAAGTGCCCGACGGGGGCGATCCAGCTCCTGCACTACACGGACGAGGAGCTGCTGGGGCAGATCGATGCGCTGGCCGCCGCGCCGGAAGGGGACCGACCGTGAGCGCCGAACTCGAGTTCCGGCCGAAGATGCTCGGCATCGTCTGCAACTGGTGCTGCTACGGCGGCGCCGACCTGTGCGGCGTGTCGCGCTTCCAGTACCCGCCGTTCATCCGCCTGGTCCGCGTGATGTGCTCGGGCCGCGTCGACCTGGCGCACGTGTTCCGCGCGCTGCGCCTCGGCATGGACGCCGTGTTCGTCGGCGGCTGCCACATCAACGACTGCCACTACGTGACCGAGGGCAACTACGACGCGATTGCGACGATCGAGGTCGGCCGCGAGCTGCTGCGGCGCGTCGGCGTGCGGCCGGAGCGCGTGCGGCTGGAGTGGGTCTCGGCGGGCGAGGGGATCCGCTTCGCCGGGATCATGAACGAGTACGCGGCCCAGATCCAGGCGCTGGGACCGCTGGGCCGGGGCGCGGGCGAGGGGCTGGAGCCGCCGGAGCTGCACCGGCGGCTCGACGCGGTCGCGCAGCTCGTGCCGTTCGTCCGGCTGGCGCTGACCGGCCGGCTGCGGCCGGGCGTGCGCACCGAGGAGGCCTACCGGCAGTTCTTCGCCGGCGACCGGTTCCGGCGGCTGTTCGACGAGCTGGTCGGCGACCGGCTGGCCGTCGGACGCGTGCTGCAGCTGCTCCGCGAACGGCCGCGGAGCACCGCGGAGCTGGCCGCGGAGCTGGGCTGGAGCGCCTCCGAGGTCTCGAGGCACGTCAAGAGCTCCACCCGGCAGGGGCTGGTCCGCTACGACGTCGCCCGCGGGTGCTACGCGCCGGCCGGCGGCTGACGGGGAACGGCGATGGACATCGGAACGATCGACCGGATCATCGACAAGCACGGCGCCGAGCCCGGCGCGCTGATCCAGGTGCTGCTGGAGCTCCAGCGCGAGAACCACTGGCTGCCGCAGGAGGCGCTGGACCGCGTGGCCCGGCGGTTGGGGGTGCCGGCGGCGCGGATCCGGCACATCGCCACGTTCTACAAGGCGTTCAGCCTGGTGCCCAAGGGGCGCCACGAGGTGCACGTCTGCGTCGGCACCGCCTGCCACGTCCGCGGGGCGACGCGGATCCTCGACACGCTCCAGGACGCGACCGGGATCCTCCCGGGCGAGACCGACGCCGAGCTGAAGTTCAGCCTGGAGACGGTCAACTGCCTCGGCTGCTGCGCCCTCGGACCGGTGATGGTGGTCGACGGCAAGACCCACGGCAAGCTCTCGCCCGCCGCGGCGGCGGACGCGCTGAAGAGCTACGAGTAGAGCGGAAGCATGGCACGCCTGACTTCGCCCGAGGATCTGGAACGGCTGCGGCAGGAGGTGACCTCCCGCCGCGATCCCAAGCAGCCCTGCGTGGCGGTCTGCGCCGGCACCGGCTGCCTGGCCAGCGGCGCCGCCGACGTCGTGGCGGCGTTCCGCAAGGAGTTGGACGCGCGCGGCCTGGCCGGCAAGGTCGCGCTTCGCGGCACCGGCTGCCACGGTTTCTGCGAGAAGGGCCCGATCGTGGTGCTCGACCCCGAGGAGACCTGCTACCTGCAGGCGACGCCGGCCGACGTGCCGGAGATCATCGAGAAGTCGCTGCAGGGGCAGGAGATCGTCGACCGACTGCTGTACGTCGACCCGCAGACCAGGGAGAAGACGGTCCGCGAGCCCGACATCCCGTTCTACAAGCACCAGAAGCGGCTGGTGTTCGGGCCCAACCGCAAGCTCGACCCGCGGAGCATCGAGGACTACCTCGCGCTCGGCGGCTACCGCGCGCTGGCCAAGGCGCTGTCGACGATGACGCCCGAGCAGGTGATCGGGGAGGTGCAGGCGGCCGGGCTGCGCGGGCGCGGGGGCGCCGGGTTCTCCACGGGGACCAAGTGGGAGTTCGCCCGTCGCGCGGCCGGCGAGCCGAAGTACGTCGTCGTCAACTGCGACGAGGGCGACCCGGGCGCGTACATGGACCGCTCGCTGATGGAGGGCAATCCGCACGCCGTGCTGGAGGGGCTGCTGATCGGGGCCTACGCCATCGGGGCGCACGAGGGGTACTTCTACGTGCGGCAGGAGTACCCGCTGGCGGTGGAGAACCTCGGCATCGCGCTGCGGCAGGCCGAGGAGCACGGACTGCTGGGGAAGAACGTCCTCGGCTCGGGCTTCGACTTCGTCGTCCACGTGCACCGCGGCGCGGGCGCCTTCGTCTGCGGCGAGGAGACGGCGCTCTTGATGTCGCTCGAGGGCCGGGCCGGGGAGCCGAAGCCGCGGCCGCCCTACCCCGCGATCCGGGGCCTGTGGGACAAGCCGACGAACATCAACAACGTCGAGACCTGGGCCAACGTGCCGCTGATCCTCAACGACGGCGCGGCGGCGTTCGCCGCGATCGGCACCGCGGGAAGCAAGGGCACCAAGATCTTCTCGCTGGTCGGCAAGATCGCCAACACGGGACTGGTCGAGGTGCCGATGGGGCTGCCGCTGCGGGACGTGATCTACAAGATCGGCGGCGGCATCCCCGGCGGGAAGAAGTTCAAGGCGATGCAGACCGGCGGCCCCTCCGGCGGCTGCATCCCGGAGTCGCTGCTCGACCTGAAGGTCGGCTTCGACGAGCTGACCCAGGCCGGGTCGATGATGGGCTCGGGCGGCATGATCGTGATGGACGAGGACACCTGCATGGTGGACGTCGCCCGCTACTTCGTCGACTTCCTGACCGAGGAATCGTGCGGGAAGTGCGTGCCGTGCCGCGAGGGGCTGCGGCAGATGCACCGGATCCTCACCCGCATCACCCGGGGCGAGGGGCGCGAGGAGGACCTCGCGACGCTCGAGCAGCTCGCCGAGACGGCCCAGGAAGCCTCGCTCTGCGCGCTCGGCAAGACCGCCCCCAACCCGTTCCTCTCCACGCTGCGCTACTTCCGCGACGAGTACGAGGCGCACATCAAGGAGCGGCGTTGCCCGGCCCTGTCGTGCAAGGCGCTGATCCACTACTGGATCGACCCCGCGCTGTGCCGCGCCTGCATGCTGTGCCTGAAGAAGTGCCCGACGCAGGCGATCGACGGCGGCAAGCAGCGGATCCACGTGATCGACCAGCAGAAGTGCACCAACTGCGGCACGTGCTTCGAGGTCTGCCCGGCGAAGTTCGGCGCGGTGCGCAAGCTGTCCGGCGTCCCCGTGCCGCCGCCGATCCCCGAGTCGGAGCGGACCGTCGCGCGGGCGAGGAAGCAAGATGAGTGACGTCCAACTCCGGATCGATGGGCGGGACGTGACCGTCCCCGCCGGGTCGACGGTGCTCGAGGCGGCCCGTGCCGCCGGCGTCGCCGTCCCCACGCTGTGCCACCACGACCGGCTGGCGCCGCACGGCGGCTGCCGGGTCTGCGTCGTCGAGGCGGAGTTCCGCGGCGCCCAGCGGCTGCTCGCCGCCTGCACCTACCCGGTCGAGCCGGGGCTGGTGGTCCGCACCCGCTCCGAGAAGATCGACCGCATCCGCCGCTCGGTCCTCGAGCTGCTGCTGGCCCACGCCCCGGACTCCGCCCGGCTCCAGGAACTGGCCCGCGAGTACGGGGCGAAGCGGGACCGTTTCGAGCCGGACGCATCGTTCTGCATCCACTGCGGGCTGTGCGTCCGCTACTGCACCGAGGTGAGGGGGCTGCACGCCGTCGGGTTCGTCGACCGCGGCATCCGCAAGGAGATCGCCTTCGTTCCGGAGATCGCCGCGAAGGAGTGCCACGCCTGCAAGGAGTGCTTCGAGCTGTGCCCGACGTCGTACCTGCAGGCGGCCTTCGTGCTGGTGGAGGCGCTGGCCTTCCCGCGGGATTCGCGCTAGGCGGCGAGCCGATCGCCCGCGCACGAGCCGAGGCCGCGCAGGCCGGTCAGCGCCGTCACGCGCTCGGGGTGCAGCGAGAAGAACAGCCGGATCCCCTCCCGCACGTTGACGATCCGGCGGTCGCGCATGAAGGCCCGGACGGCGACGGCGCACGACGCCTCGAGACACCCTTCGTCCGAGTCCCAGTAGCGGAGGATCAACTCGTCGTCGCCCTTCACCAAATCGATCAGCAGCTTGAGCTTCAGCATCGTCGTCCTCCGCTCCTGCCGCCTCGCGCCTCCTTCATCACCCCGCGAGCCGGCGACAGCCTGCTACGCATGCGGTTGGCGTGCCGATCTGCCATCGCCCGACCCTCCCACGCCCGATCGGCTTCCATGCGTCGATTCTGAAACAATTCCGCGGTGGGTGGGCAATCGCCTACCCGGTACCACCCGGCGCGGCAGACAACGGGCCGCAGAACCACCACGACAGCCGTGACAGAGTGGAACCTGGAACCTCGCGCGACGGGTCAGGGGAGCCGGCGGATCCGGATCACGTCCAGCGCCAGGGTTCCGGCGTCGTGGTAGTGCACGCGGAACTCGAGCGGCAGCAGTCGGCGGTCGACGGCGAAGTCGAGCGAGAACTCCTGCCAGGCGTCCGGACGCTCGAAGTCGGAGAACCGCAGGTCGCGCACGAGCAACGGTCCGCTCTCGGCGTAGACGTCGAGCGTGGCGACGAGGTGGCCCGGCGCCTCGTAGGACTCGCGCGCGGCGGCGAGCCGGAACGTCGCCCGGTAGCGGCCGGGTTCGAACGACCAGTGGGGGCCGAAGAACAGCTTGCCCGCGCCGCGGCGGTCGGCGGGCGTCACCCGCAGCGCCGCGCCGTTGGAGCAGGACGGTTCGGCGACGGCGAGGTTCGGGAAGTGCGAGGTCTCGAAGTCCTCGGCCTCGAGGTCCGGGTTGTCGAGCATCGCGGCGGCGGCGGCGTTGCGGTCGCGCGGGGCGCCGCGACGCAGCAGGAGCGCCCCCCGCTCGGCGCCGACCACGCCCCAGTCCGGCTCCCCGAGCAGCCGGCGGGTGAACGGCACCAGCGTCGCGAGCTTCCCGGGGAACGGGAAGCCGGGCCGCATCAGGTCGATGAAGATGTAGCCGGCCCGCTCCAGGCCGTAGGGCAGCATCGCCGGCCGCGGACGGTTCATCAGGTGGATCGCCTGGTAGCCGGTGGCCGAGACCGGCACGCCGGGCGGGATCTGCGCGAGCAGCCCGTCGATCGCCGTCGTGCGCGGGGTGCGGAGGTTCTGCGGACGCATCCACACCGGCGACTCGGGGAAGTGCGGGTCGGTACCGGTGAGCACCAGCACGGCGGCGACGAGGTAGCCGCAGACGGCGGCGCGCAGGCGGTCGGGAGGCAGGCGCGCCGACCAGCGCGGCGAAGCGTCCAGCCGCCGGCGCAGGTGCTCCAGGCCGAAGATCGCGGCCGGGAACGCCAGCGCCATCGGCACGCAGGCGTAGTAGATGTCGAGCTGGTACATGAAGTTGAAGTTCGCCAGCAGCATCTCGAAGGCCGGCACGAACAGCACCAGGTTGGCCCAGCCGCCCCACAGGCCCAGGAACACCAGCGGCGCCAGCAGCTTCAGCACGCTGCCCAGCCGGTCGTCGCTGAAGGCGTAGCCGAGCACGTACAGCGGGTTGGTCGCCGCGTTCCACATCGCGGAGCCGAGCGTCGGACCGAGGTGACTGAAGTGTCGAGCGAACTTGTACTGTCCCGGATCGAAGCCCCCGTAGAACGTCCCCGGCTCCTGGAACATCGCGTAGGCGGGCAGCACCCAGCCCAGCACGACGACCCCGTAGGCCGCGCTGAGCACGATCACGACCGGCCCGAGCCGCCGGAAGCCGTGGCCCAGCCAGGCCCACAGGCCGAGCACGGCGGTCGCGATGCAGGTGTCCTCCTTGGTCGCCCACAGCAACGCGATGCACAGCAGGAACCAGCGGCCGCTGCCGCGGCGCACGGCGAGCACCGCGCCGACCACCAGCGGCGGCTCCAGCAGGTCCATCTTGAACCCGTGCCACTGGGCCTGGAGGGTGGCGGGCAGCAGCAACCAGGCGACGGCGAAGGCCAGGCCGAGCCAGCCGTCGTCGAGCGTCTCTTCGGCCAGCCGGAACAGCAGCCAGCCGGTGCCGGCCATCGAAGCGGCCATCACGAGCTGCAGCGTCAGCGGGTCCTGGTACAGCGCGTAGACCGGCGCCAGCAGCAGCAGGATCGGCGAGAAGTGCTCGGCAAGGAACGTGACCCCGAACTGCGGCGAGAACAGGAGCCCGTCGCCGTGGAGCGTCGACCGCAGCGAGCCGGCGAACAGCCCGAGGTCGTACAGCGACGACCAGTAGCTGGCGTGCTGGAGCCAGGCGAGCCAGGCGTAGTACGCGCCGGCGGTCAGCACGGCGACGAGCGCCAGCCGGCGGGGCAGGCGGCGCCAGCGGCGCGC
>CAZMRP010000190.1:0-8378 GCA_964568275.1 uncultured Myxococcales bacterium | reverse complement strand
GGAACCGCGGCGGCAACGGCGGCTGCAGCTCCTCGGCGGCCGGGCACGAACGGACCGTGTCCATCGGTCCGGCGGTGGTCCAGAGGATCTTGAACTCGACCCGCCGGTTCTTGTCCCAGGCCGCCTCGTTGTGGCCCCGGTCCACCGGGCAGCGCTCGCCGTAGCCCGCCGCGAGCAGCCGGTCGGCGGCGACCCCCTGGCCGACCATGTACTCGACGACGGCGTTCGCCCGGTCGTGCGTCAGCGTGATGTTGTACTCGTCCGAGTTGCGCTCGTCGGCCTGGCCCTGCACCTCGATCAGCTGGATGTGCATGTTGCTGTTCAGCGTGGCGGCCACCCGGTTGAGCAGGTCGAACGACTCGGGGAGGATGACCGCGCTGTCGGTCTCGAACATGATCTTCTCGAGCAGGATCACCTCGCGGTCGGTCACGACGATCGTGCCGGTGTCGGGACAGCCGTCGTCGTCCTCGGTGCCGTTGTAGGTCTCCGGCTCGTTGGGACAGTCGTCGTCCACGTCGAGGATCCGGTCCTGGTCGTTGTCGACGTCCGGGCAGCCGTCCACGTCCTGGAACCCGTCGATGTCCTCCGGCTCGTTCGGACACTCGTCCGCGATGTCCGGGATCGTGTCGTTGTCGTTGTCCGGGTCGGGACAGCCCTCGGCGTCCTGGAAGCCGTCGAGGTCCTCCGGGTCGTCGGGGCAGACGTCGTTGGTGTCGGGGATCGTGTCGCCGTCCCGGTCGCCCTGCTCGCCGTCGGGACAGCCGTCGTCGTCGGCGTCGCCGTCCCGGTCCTCGGGGATCAGCGGGCAGGCGTCGTCGATGTCGAGGATCTGGTCGCGGTCGTTGTCCGGGTCGGGACAGCCGTCGAGGTCCTCGAAGTCGTCCCGGTCCTCGGGGTCGTCGGGACACTGGTCGACGTCGTCCTTGATCCCGTCCCGGTCGCGGTCGCCGATCGACGGCTCGAAGATCCACGCGCCGAACAGCCGCACGTCCGCCGCCGAGAACCCCGTCGAGAACACGCCCGTGCCGCCGCCGATGTACAGGTAGCTGTTGCGCTCGATGAAGATCTTCAGGCCGGCCACCACCTCCATCGGCGTGTGCCGCAGGTCGAAGAAGTCGGTGAACACGCTGTTGCCGTAGAACTCCACGATCGCGTTCAGCCGCTCGGGCACCAGCGTGAAACTGCCGCCGATGCCGAAGGTCAGCAGATGGCCGTACTGGAACACCTTGCCGGCGGCGTCGACGATCCGCAGCGGCTCGTAGCCGTCGTCGTGGCCGAAGAAGAAACGGCCGCCGAGGTTGATCGCCCCGAGGAACCAGTCCGTGGGCGCCGTGTCGACCACCGCGGTGACGCCGAGGCCCATGCCGGGGTCGCTGCCCAGCGCCCGGTCGGCCTGGCCCGTCGGCGTGAAGAACTGGATGATCGTGCCCACGCCCACCGGGTGGCGCTCCACCCGCAGCCAGCGGAACTTGGCGTGGACCTCCAGGTCGCCCACGTGCTGGGCCGAGAACGACGGGATGTTGAGCGGGTCCGTGCCCTCCCAGTTCTCGATCCCGCGCAACGCCGGACCCGAGAGGATCACCACCGGCAGCGAGAACCCGAGCTCGGCGAAGTTGAACAACCCGATGTTGAACCCCAGCGTGACGTCGATCGCGTCCGCAACCAGGTTGGTGTCGAAGTTGGTCAACTCGTCGGCCGAGATCAGCCGGTCCCCGTTCAGGTCGTCCCAGCCCTGGGCCGTGACGTCGAACAGGCCGTGACCGTAGTCGAGCACCAGCGCGATGCTGATGTCGAGGTGCGGCATGACGTCCGTGGCGTTCACGCCGAACAGCCCCTTGGAGTCGACGGCGGCCCGGAACAGGCGCAGGTCGAGCGCCCCGCTGTTGGCGGGCGTGGCGGTCTCCGCGGCACGGACGGGACCGGCCGCCAGCAGCAGCACCAGCCCCGACAGGGCGGCGGCGACGACCGGACGAGCGGGACGTGACGTCATGATCTCCTCCTGGTCCTTCCTCGGCGCGCAAGCCTAGGCGAGGCTCGGCCCGCTTGCAACACCCGAGGGGTCTTGATCGACCACGGCCGCCCGGCCCATAGTCCCGGCGATCCCGGGGGGGAATTGGAGGTTCCACGATGGGCGACCTGCTGCCGAAGGCCACGTTGCGCGAAACCGATCCCGCCCTCGCCGAGCTGTTCGAGCTCGAGGCGACGCGCCAGGCGCGCAAGCTGATCCTGATCGCGTCCGAGTCGCTCTGCCCGCCCGCCGTTCGCGCGGCGCTCGACAGCGAGTTCGGCAACCTCTACGCCGAGGGCTACCCGTCCACCAAGATGTGCACCGACGACGAGCCGCGGCTGGCAGACCACGCCGAACAGCTCTCCTACGTCCGCCGCTACTCCGACCGCCGCTACTACAAGGGGGTCGAGCTGGTGGACTTCGTCGAGGCGCTCGCCCGACGGCGGATGGCCGAGGCCTTCGCCACCGACGCGGTGCCCGCGACCGAGATCTTCGCCAACGTCCAGCCGCTCTCCGGCGCCGCCGCCAACAACGCCGTCTACAACGCCTTCGTCTCCGCCGGCGACGTCGTGATGGGCATGAGCCTCTCCTCCGGCGGGCACCTGACCCACGGCAGCCCGGTCAACCGCTCGGGCCGCAACCACAGGATCGTCTCCTACGGCGTCGGCCCCGACGGCCGCCTGGACTACGACGCGATCCGCAAGCTGGCACTCGAGAGCCGCCCGAAGCTGATCATCGGCGGCTTCTCCGCCTTCCCCTGGGACATCGACTGGCCCCGCTTCCGCGCCATCGCCGACGAGGCCGGCGCGATCCTGCTCGCCGACGTCGCCCACACCTCGGGCCTCGTGGCGACCGGCGTGGTCCGCCATCCCTTCCCCCACGCCCACGTGATGTCGTTCACCACGCACAAGTCGTTCTGCGGGCCCCGCGGCGCCGCCATCCTCACCACCCACCCCGAACTGGCCAAGAAGATCGACATGGGCGTCTTCCCCGGCGAGCAGGGCGGGCCGCACGTGCACCAGATCGCCGGCAAGGCCGTGGCCGCCAAGCTCGCCAGGACCGACGCCTTCCGGCAGCTGCTGCGCCGCGTCGCCGACAACGCCAAGGCGCTCGGCGACGCCCTCGTCGCCGAAGGCCTGACGCTGGCCTACGGCGGCACCGATACCCACCTGGTGCTGGTCGACCTCAAACGCCTCCCGTCCCCCACCGGCACCGCGCTCTCCGGCGAGACCGCGTCGCGCCTGCTCGACCTCGCGGGCCTCACCGTCAACAAGAACACGATCCAGGGCGACACCAGCGCCGTCCACCCCTCCGCCGTCCGCTTCGGCACCGTCTGGGTCAGCCAGCGCGGCGCCACCGTCGAGCACATGCGGCGCATCGCCCGGGTCGCCGCCCGCGTCCTCAAGTCCGCACACCCGTACCACTACCTCGGCGGCGGCTCGCCCATCGGCCGCGGCAAGGTCGAGCTGGAGGTGCTGGAGTGGGCGCGGCGCGAGGTCGACGCGCTCACCCGGGAACTGGGCGCCGAACCCGGGTCGGGGAAGGGGACCGGCTACCCGTACCTGTTCGAGCCGCGACCCGAGCAGCCCGCCGACCGCGCCCGGCTCGAGGTCTCCGGCGCCCGCGCCCCGCACCTGCTCGACGGCGCCTGCACCGCCGACGTCCGCTCCCTCGAGGAAGGCAAGTCGCTCGAGACCCTGCTGCTCGACGCCAAGGGCGAGGCGCTCGCCGCCGGTACCGTCGCGCGCACGAAACCCCGCCCCGACGGCGCGCCGCGCTTCGAGCTGGAACTGGCCGGGCCGCGGGCCGGCACCGTGGCCACCTGGCTGCTCGCCCTGTCCGACGGCTACGTCCTGCACGACGACGACCTGCTGCTCAAGGTCGAGGGCCCCGCGAAGATCGTGGAGCTCGCACCGCCGCAGACCGCACCCAAGGTCAAGCTCCCCGCGGGCGTGGTCAAGACCACCGACCCGCGGATCGCCAAGGGCAAGCCGTTCTTCGTGGGCCTCAAGGCGATGCGGGCCCAGGGCGAGTGGATCGTCCCCAAGCGGGAGGAGTTCCGCTGGGCGCCGCCCAAGGCCGAGCCGCGCAAGACCTGCCTCTACGAGGAACACCTCAAGCGCGCCAACAAGCGGATGATCGTGCCGTTCGCCGGCTGGCTGATGCCGGTCTGGTTCCAGGGGATCGCCCAGGAGCACGAGGCGGTGCGCAAGCGCGCCGGCCTGTTCGACGTCTCGCACATGGGCGTGCTCGAGGTCCGCGGGCCGGACGCCGAGCGGTTCCTCGACCTGGTGACGGTCAACTACGTCGCCATGCTCCGCCGGGGCCAGGCCCACTACTCGTACCTGCTCGACCCCGACGGTCGCGTGATCGACGACATCCTGATCTACAAGCGCGGCGACGAGCAGTTCATGGTCGTCGTCAACGCCGCCAACGCCGAGGAGGACGAGGCCTGGCTCCGCTCGGCCGCCTCCGGGAAGTTCCTGCTCTGCCGCGAGGACCCGACGATCGAGCCGCCGAAGCGCTTCGAGC
Source organism: uncultured Myxococcales bacterium (assembly GCA_964568275.1). Classification (GTDB taxonomy): domain Bacteria; phylum Myxococcota_A; class Polyangia; order DRWM01; family JAAZOP01; genus JAAZOP01. Next base: position 3,838 of record CAZMRP010000190.1, on the reverse strand, counting down.
TGCGCAACCTCAAGGACCCCGCGGCCGGCAAGGACCGGCGCGTCGACCTGGCGATCCAGGGGCCGGCCGCCCTGGCCACCCTCGCCGCCGCCGTCGGTCCCGGCCCGTTCCTGTGGCGCCTCGAACGGCTCGGCCGGTTCGAGTTCGCCGAGGGGGAGCTCGACGGCGTCCACGCCGTCGTCTCGCGCACCGGCTACACCGGCGAGGACCTCGGCTTCGAGCTGTACCTGCATCCGGACGCCGCGCCGCGGATCTGGAACCTGCTGCTCGACAAGGGCGCGCCGCTGGGCGTGGTGCCCGCGGGCCTCGGCGCCCGCGACTCGACCCGCACCGAGGCCGGGCTGCCCCTGCACGGCCACGAGCTCGCCGGACATCACGCCGTCTCGCCGATCGAAGCCGGCTACGGCTCGTTCGTGCGGCTGCACAAGCCGTTCTTCGTCGGCCGGGCGAAGCTGGTCGCCGAGGCGGCGAAGCCGACGCGGGTCGTCGTGCGGTTCCGCGTGCCGTCGGCCTCCGGCAAGATGGTCCGGCCGGGGAACGTCGTCGTCGACGGGCGGCGCGGCGAGTACGCCGGCGTGGTCACCTCGTGCGCCGCCGTCGAAGGCTGCCAGATCGGCATGGCCCTGGTCGACCCGTCGCTCGCGACCCCCGGGACCCTGCTCCAGGTGTTCGCGATGTCCGAGAAGGACAAGTTCCCCGCCGGCAAGGCGCTGAACCAGCTCGGACCGGGCGACAAGGTCGTCCTGACCCGCGAGGCCGTCGTCCTCACCCGCTTCGCCGTCCGCGACCCGCTCTCCGGACAGCTCGACTACAACGTGAGCAAGACGCCGTAGCGAAGGCCTACTTCCCCACCGCCGCCTCGACCTCCGCCACCGTCTTCGGGATCGGAGGCCCCAGCACCCGCCTGCCGTCGTCGGTGATCAACACGTCGTCCTCGATGCGGATGCCGCCGAAGTCCTTGTACGTCTCGACGCGGTCGTAGTCGATGAACTCCTTGTGCTTGCCTTCCCCACGCCACTGGTCGATCAGCGGCGGGTTGAAGTAGATCCCCGGCTCCACCGTGAACACGAACCCCGGCTCCAGCTTCCGCGACATCCGCAGGAACCCCAGCCCGAACTGTTCGCTCCGGCGCACCCCCTCGCCGTAGCCCACGATGTCCCCCAGATCCTCCATGTCGTGCACGTCCAGCCCCATCATGTGCCCCAGCCCGTGCGGGAAGAACAACGCGTGCGCCCCCGCCTCCACCGCCGCACCCGGGTCGCCCTTCATCAGCTTGAGGTCCACCAGACCCTGCGCCAACGTGCGCGCCGCCCCGAGGTGCAGCTCGAGGTTGCTCGTCCCGGGCCCCGCGTGGTCGATGGCGTGGAGCTGCATCGCCAGGCACACCTCGTACAGCTCCCGCTGCCGCGGCGTGAACTTCCCGTCCACCGGGAACGTCCGCGTGATGTCCGAGGCGTAGCCGTTGGGCGACTCGGCCCCGGAATCCACCAGCAGCATCTGGCCGGACCGCAGCACGCCGTCGTAGCTCTCGTTGTGCAGGATCTGCCCGCGTACCGTCACGATCGGCTGGAAACACTGCGCCCGGTCGTGCGACAGCGCGATCCCCTGCATCGCTCCCGCGATCTCGCACTCGCGCGCCCCCGGCTTCGTCAGCGCCATCGCCCGCAGGTACATCTGCTTCGTGATCCCGAGCGCCTCCTCCATCTCGGCGACCTCGGCGGCGGTCTTGCGCAGCCGCTGGTCCACCACCGCCCGCTTGAGCGGCAACGACTCGCCCTCGGCCAGGCCGCTCGCACCCATGCCGAGCAGCGCCGCCAGCCGCAGCTTCGCGTCGGCCTGGAACGGCGTCAGGTAGTGGATCGGCACCCCCCGCGCCTTCAGCTCGGCCACCACTCTCGCCAACTCGCCCGGAGCCATCGTCTCGGTGATCCCCGCGCGCGCCGCCCGCTCCGCCGGCGTCGGCAACGGACCGCTCCAGACGATGTCGTCCATCGTCACCGGCGCCGCGAACAGCACGTCCCGCGCGCGGTCCATCCAGCTCAACACCGCCAGGTCCGGCTCGTTGAGCCCGACGAAGTACAGGAAGTGCGCGTGCTGCCGGAACCGGTAGGTGTTCGCCGGATACGTCCGCGGCTGGAGCGCATGGCCCAGCCACAACACCACCCCGTTCCCCACCTGCTCGCGCAGCCGCTTCCGCCGCTCGACGTAGACGCTCGCTTCGAACATCTCCGTACCTCCCATGTGCCGGGGACCGCCGGTCCCGCGGCGCTGCACTCGGAACCGTGCCCGCGCGGTGCTAGCCGTACGAGCAGCAGTAGTCGGCGACGCCGGAGAGCTGCAGCTTGAACTTCGAGCTCCCCGGGACGTGGAACGACTGCCCGGCGCCGAACACCTGCCAGTCCTTGGCCCCCGGCAGCAGCACCTTCATCTCGCCGCCCAGCACCTCCATCACCTCGGGCGCCTCGGTGCCGAACTCGTAGTCCCCCGGCAGCATGATCCCCAGCGTCTTCTTCGTGCCGTCCGCGAACAGCACGGTGCGGCTCGTGACCTTGCCCTCGAAGTAGACGTTGGCCTTCTTCACCACGGTGACGTTCTCGAACCGATCGGTTGCCATGTTGTACCTCCGCGGGTGGCTTGCGGGGCGGCCCCGGCCTCCCCATCCGGGTCCACCCTTAGCCGGAACCGCGGGAGCGCGCAACGGGAAGCCGAGGCGTCGAGGTGTCGAAGCGGGGCGTCAGCGGGCGCCGGTCGACCGGGCCGCCCGGCGGCGACGGACGGCGAGGGCCGCGAGCAGCGCGAGGCCCGGGACCGCCGCCGCACCGCTCGACCTTCCGCTCGCCCGGCACCCGCAGCCGCCCCCCGCGTCGTCCCCGCCCTCCGGCCCGTCGCTCACTCCGTCGCTCCATCCGTCCCAACCCGCCTCCGCCTCGGCTTCGACGGGCACGTCGGCGTCCGCGTCCGCGTCCGCGTCCGCGTCGGCGTCGGCATCCGCGTCGGCGTCGGCGTCGGCGTCCGCATCCGCCCCCACCGGCTCGCCGTCGTACCACTCGAAAGCCCCCAGATCGAAGCCGGCGCCCTGCGGCCGGAGGATCTCGTCCCGGTCGAGCGCGGGCGCCAGGTCGGAGGAGCCGCTGTCGATCGCCGTCGAGGTCGCGAGCAGGTGGAGGTCGTTGCCGGCGGGGTCCACGAAGTGCGCGGCGAGGTCTTCCAGGATCAGGTTGTGGTCCTCGACCACGTTGACCCCCTCGTCGAGGTTCAGCGCGGTGGTCAGGTTGTTGCGCACGACGCAGTCCTCCGAGGGCCGCCCGTCCTTGTGGTCGCCGATGGAAATCCAGGGCGGCCCCGGCCGGTCGGTGTTGGGGTCGAGCACCGTGTTGTTCACGATCCGGCAGTTGCGCGCCCCGAGCAGCGTGATGCCGTGCCAGTGGTCGGTGACGATGACGTTGTTCTCGATCACCCAGTCGACGAAGAACCCGTCGAAACAGCCGATCCCCTGCAGCGTCCCCCGGAACGGCTGGTCCGGGTCCAGGTAGTTGATGATCGTGTTCCCCCGCAACACGATCCCCACCACCTCGCCCGTCCCCACCCCGGCCTCCGTCCGCGACCACGACTGGAACCCGTCGTCGTGGTTCTCGTTGACGTCGAAGCAGCGCATCACCGTGTTGTACTGGAACACCCCGTGGTCCCCCAGACCCCTCAGTCCGTCGCCCGCGAACCCATCGATCACGTTGCGCTCCACCAGGGCGCGCACGCCGGAGACCGTGATGCCGAAGTTCACGTTGCGGATCCGGTTGCCCCGGATCGTCACGTCGTCGCCGCCCACCGAGACCCCGTTGCA
>CAZMRP010000189.1:0-8402 GCA_964568275.1 uncultured Myxococcales bacterium | reverse complement strand
GGGCGATCCTGGCCGCGGCGGCGCGCGAGCTGACCTCCCAGGCCCCGGGGACGCTCGACGCCGCCACCGGCGACGTCGGCACCGGCCAGCGGGCCGAGGGACCCGGGACGGGCGGGATCGACGGGGCGGGCGGCGGGAGCGCGGTGGACGACTACTGGCGGCTGCAGCAGCAGAGCCAGGACTTCAACCTGCAGTTCCTGCAGCTCCAGGAGGGGCTGAGCCACGAGAACCGGCGGTTCTCGACCCTGTCCAACGTGCTGAAGGCCCGCCACGACACGTCGAAGGCGGTCATCCAGAACCTCCGCTGAGCGGCCGCGATGGCAGGTTTGACCGATCGTGGATCCCCTGGTAGTCTCTGCGGTTGCGTCGGGCGCAACCGCGGATGGCTCGCGGCGCGCGGACGAGGGTTCCGATGAAGGTCGGTCCCAAGCTACCGGGCCCCACAGGCCCCTCGGAGGTCGAGGGGCCCGGTGCAGGCGCAGCGGTGGGCGAGACCGGGAAACCGGGTGAAGCTCGCCGGTTCGCCGAGGCGCTGGGAGCCGACGGTGCGAGGGCTGCGGCGCCGACCGACGCACCGGCGGTCGCCGACCCGGTGGCCGGCATCGTGGCGCGCTACGGCGCGGGCGAGTTGACCCGGGCCGAGGCCGTGCGCGAGATGGCCGAGACGGTGGTCGGGGCCTGGCCGGCGGGACTGGGTGATGCGGCGATGAGGGCCCGCACGGTGGAGCAGTTGGTGGAGCAGTTGGAGTCCGATCCGACCTTCACGGCGCTGCTCGACGCCGCGACCGGCGCTCCGCGCTGACGACGGTGGAGGAGATCGAGATGGCGAAGCGAACCAGGCGGCCTGACATCCCCGGCGGAACGGTGGTGGGGGTGCTGCGGCTGTGGCCGGCGCTGCTGGTCGCGAGCGGCCTCGGCACGGCCGTCGCGCAGCCGCAACCGACCCCGGTCCCGGCTTACGCCGTCGCGGTGGCCACGGAGTCGTCGGCCCAGCGCGCCGCCGACGCCCTGCAGCAGGCGGGGCTCCAGGCGCTCAACTCCACGATGCCGTTCGTCGTCGTCCAGCCCGCGCTCGGGGCCACCGGACCGGGCCCGGCGGCCAACCCGGACCACGCGCTGCTGGCCGAGGCCAACGCGGTGAACCAGGCGCTGCAGGCCGGCCTGCAGGCGATGGCCAACCTCGAGCTCGACGCGGCGGCCGTCCACTTCAGCGAGATCGTCGCCCGCTACGAGGAGAAGCCCGCGCTGACGCTCGTCACCGGGGCGCAGCCGCTGGCCCAGGCGCTGGTCAACCTGGCGATCAACGCCTTCCTGCAAGGCGACCAGGGCCAGACCGAGGAGTTCTTCCGCTACTCGATTTCGGTCGACCCGACCCAGATGCCGGACCCCGAGTTGTTCCCGGACGTGCTGGCGGTCTACAGCACCATGGCCGACGAGCTCGGCTCGCGGTCGCTGGTGCGCGTGAGCGTCACGACCACGCCGCCGGGGGCCGAGATCTGGATCGACGGGATGCGCAAGGACACGGCGCCGGCGCGCATCGAGGTGCCGCCGGGACGGCACGTGTTCGCCGCGCGGATGGACGGCTACGCGTCGACCGGCAAGCTGGTCGACGTGCAACCCCGTCGCCGCGGCTCCGTCGAGGTCGAGCTGACCCTGGAGGAGGTTCCCGGCGGCGCGCCGACGGCCGGACCGGCGCAGCCGACGGGCGTCGCGGAGCTGCCCGCCGCGCTGATGGAGGGGTCGGGCCGCGAGGTCGCCCTGTTCCGGTCGATCTCCGATCAGGTCGGCGCCCGGATCCTGCTCGTGATGTGGATCATGCCCGGGGACGGCTCCCAGGCGATGGTCTCGCTGCAGGTCTACGATCGGCAGCAGGACCGGGTCGTCGCCTCGGCGCTCTCCCCCGAGGTGTCGCTCGACCCGAACGTGATCGGCGGCGCCGCCTCGGGCGCCATCCGTCAGGCCCTCGACACCACCGCCCAGCCGCTGCTGGCGGCCGGCCCGCCGCCGCCGCCGCCGCCGCCGTGGAACGACCTCGACGGCGACACGATCCCGGACGACCAGCAGCCGCCGCCGGGCGGGGGTGAAGACGACGACGATTCGATCGTCTCGGCCTGGTGGTTCTGGACGATCATCGGCGCGCTGGTCGCCGGCGGCGCGGCCACGGGCCTGTACTTCGGCCTCACCGCGGGCGAGACCGCCAGCGGCCCCGACGGACCGCAGATCATCCTGGAGTTCTGAGCCGCCGGAAGAACTCGGCGTAGCGGCGCGGCGCGACGAGCGTCGGCGGCTTGCCGGATTGCTGGACCCGCTCCGCCAGCCAGCCCACCGTCAACACCAGCGTCTCCAGCCGTTGCGCGAAGGTGTAGTAGTCGTCGACCGCGACTCGGGGCAGGCGGTCCAGCCGTTCGGCGACCTGACCCCGCGTCGGCTCCTCGAGGAAGAACGCGGCGGCGCCGTCCAGCACGTCCCGACGCAGCAGCACCTCCCAGGACACGGCGACGGGGAAGAAGGCCAGGAAGCAGTAGCGGAACTCCAGCCGCCAGTCGACCGGCTCGGCGCCGGCCTCGAGCACCCAGCGGGCCGGGAACAACCGGCGTACCACCTCGCCGAAGTACGCTCCGGTCATCGCCGCGACGAGCCCGCGCACCGGCTCGCGCGTCGGGGCCCGCGGCCGGTCCGGAAGCAACGTCAAGTAGTGGTCCAGCAGCGGGATCGAATCGGGATCGAAATCGAGCTCGACGCCGAGCGCCCGATGCACGGCGCGGACGCACGCCGTCGCCAGCTCGACGACCTCCGTCGGGGACTCCCCGGTCGGCTCGTCCGGCGCCCCGCCGCAGGTCCCGCCTGTCGCCTCGCCCTTCCCCCGGCCCGCTTTCCGCCGCATCGCCATCGCCCGGCGCTCCCTGCACCCGCCCTCAACCGAATTCCGCACGACCGTGCGTGAGCACCTGGACCCCGCGCGCCGGGACGCCGACCCGCACCAGCAGGTCGTTCCCGGAGCGCCACCCCTCGAGCTGCAGCTCGTCGCCGGGGTAGGTCACCTTGGCGAATCGCGCCTCGAACGCCCGCAGCTTCGTCGGGTCGCCGCCCGCGCCCCAGGCAATCGCCGCCCGGGCGGCGTGGCCGAAGACGCACAGACCGTGGAGAATCGGCCGTTCGAAGCCGACGAATCCGGCGATCTCGGGGCTGGCATGGATCGGATTGAGGTCGCCGTTGAGCCGGTAGAGGAGCGCCTGGGTCCGTGCGGTGACGTGGGTCGTCCCATGGTCCGGCTCCACCCCGTCGGGCGGCCGGTTGGCCGGCGCCTCGGGGCCGCGCGGACCACCCCAGCCCCCCTGTCCGCGGAAGTACAAGTGCCACCACGACCGCGCCAGGGGCGCCGCCCCGGGCCGCCCGCTCTCGGCCGCGACGACCATCAGGGCCCCCTTCTCCTTGTCGTAGACCCCCTCGACCCACGCCGTGGTCTCGAGCACCCCGTCCGGCGGGAGCGGTCCGGTGACCTCGATCCGCTGCTGTCCGTGCACCAGCGTCGCGACGTTTCCCCCCACGGACCCGAAGGCCTCTGCGACCGGCTCGAGGGCCGGGACGACGGCGAAGGTCGGCAGGACCTTGGGGCCGAGCTGCTCCCACAGCAGGTCCAGCTCGGCCTCCGTCGCCCCGACGCTCAACGCATACAGCGCGCAATCGCGCCAATCGTACTCGAAACGCCGCGGCGCCGTGCGCCGGCCCACCGCCTGAAGGTCGAGGTCCATCGTCGTCGTGCGTCCTTCGGTGCGCTCACTCCGGCCCGTCGATCAACCGGTAGATCGGCGCCAGCCGCTCGAAGGCCGTCATGATCTCGATCCGCGCCAGCGTCCGCGCACGGCTCGAGGACCAGCCGAAACCGATGTCGAGCGAGCCGCCGGGGCGTCGCAGGCTGGCGGCCAGTTGGCGCCAGAACGACTCGTCGAGCGCAATTTCGGCGGTGGAGCCGCCGTTGCCGTTCTCGGTGACGTACGAGCGCAGGCCGGCCATCGACCGGAAACGCTTGGCCAGGTTCGGGCCCTCCCGCTCGATGCGCCGCGCCAGCCGCTCGCGCTCCTCGAGCGCCTCGGAGCCGAGGGCGATGCGCGCGTGGACGCCGCTGCGGCTCACCGCAAGGGTGAAGTGCGCGTGATCGCGGAACTTCTTCTTGAAGGGAGAGAAGGCCGTGAAGGCTTCCCGGACCGGTCCTTCCCGGCCTCCCTGGAACGCGAGGTGCGGATGCAGGTCGCGTCCGGCCAGCAGCGACAGTCCGGGCCTCAGCGTTTCGGAGAGGCGCAGCAGCTCGGGCCAGATCCGCCCCTTGACCATGCGGCGGCTCTCCTCGGCGCGGGGCGCCGAGAAGGCGGCGTAGTGCTCTCGCTCCAGTCGAATTGCGCTCATTCGCGTCTCACACCAACGTGATGTCGTCGGCCGCCACGCTCACCTGTCCCAGCAGCGACCGCGTTTCTTCCTCCCGCTCCCTCGCCACCCGCTCCAGTTCCCCGCGCAACTCCGGGTGGGCCTGCACCGTCCGCAGGAACCGCTCCCGCGGCAGGACGAGCAGGGCGCCATCATACACCATCTGGACGGTTGCGGTGGCAGGACCTTCGACGACCAGGGACATCTCCCCGAAAACGTCCCCGGGGCCCAGCACGGCCAGTCGGACCAGCGGACCGTCCGGCGTCTCCCGCTTGAGCACCTCGGCCTGGCCCACGACGATCAGGAACAGGCCCGGCGAGGGCTCGCCCTGGCGAATCGGCACCTCGCCGGCGGACAGCACTCGACGGTCGAAGCTCCGCACGACCTCGGCCCGTTCGGCGTCGGCGAGCGGCCCGAGCACCGGGGAGGTCTCGAGCAGGTTGGCCAGCATCTTCTGCCGGCAGAACTCGACCAGTTCCTCGGCCAGCGCCGGTTCCCGCTCCGCCAGCTCCTCGACCACCTCGCGGCGCAGGCGCAGCGCCTGCACGCCGGTCTCGGAGATCACCGACGCCACCCGGGGCGCCCGCGTGACCAGCGCGACCTCGCCCACCACGCTGCCCGGCGCCAGCCGGCGGAGGACGTGCTCGTCCCCGGTCCGCGTGCGGCGCACGACCTTCGCCCAGCCGCACAGGACCAGGAACAGGGCGTCCCCTTCCGCCCCCTGCTCGACCAGCAGCTTCCCCGGACCGAACTCCACGGCCTCGGCGTTGGCCAGCACCATCTTCAGACTGTCCGCCGACAGCGCGCCCAGGAACGGGATCAGCGGCAGCCGGGGTCGTTCGAGCGCCGTCGAGCGTTCGAAGGCCCAGCGATCCGTTGCCGCCTTGACCGCCGCCGCCGCCGACCGCGCCGCTTCGTCCTCGTCCACCGACGGCGGGAGCTCGGGCAGCGGGCGCGGCAACGGCGGCGCCAGCCGCAGCTGCGGGTCCACGCGCGGCGCCGTGCGGTGGTACTCGCCGATCGCCACGTGGAACGGCTCGTCCACCGCCTCCCCCGCGTCGCTGAGCGAGAACAGGCAGGACAGCGCGAGCGGCAGGTTCCCCGTCTCGGTCGCCGCCTCGGCACACGTCCGCAGGGCGGCGAGCCCCTCCTCGCGGCGACCCAGTTCCACCAGCGCCAGCCCGCACAGCGCGAAGGCGTGCAGGTCGCCGGGCTCTTCCTGCAGCAGGACGGCCGCCGCGCGACCCGCGCGCGCTCTCTCCCCCGCCCACAGCCACTCCCGAACCGTATCGAGGCCGCTCCGTGTCATGCGGGCCATTGTGCCCGCATCCGCCCCGCCCTTCAACGGCCTGGACGGGCCCGGCTCCCGGATCTAGGGTTCCCGGCCATGGCGCAGCGCAAGACACCCGTGGTCGCCGTGGACATCGGGGGAACCAGCATCAAGGGGGCCCGCGTCGCTCCGGACGGCAGGATCCTCGCCCGGGCCCGCGTCGCGACTCCCGTCGCCGAGGGGACCGAGGCGATCCTCGACGCGCTGGCGCGCCTGTGCCGGTCGCTGGCCGGCCGACATCCGGTGCGCGCCGTCGGGCTGGGCGTGCCCGGAGCGCTCTCGCCGCGCCGCGGGATCGTCCACGCCTCGCCCAACGTGCCGTGCTGGCACGACGAGCCGCTCGGACCGCGCCTGGCGCGCCGGCTCGGCCTGCGCGTCACGCTCGACAACGACGCCAACCTGCACGCCCTCGGCGAGCACTGGCGCGGCGCCGGCCGCGGCGTGCGCAACCTGCTGCTCGCCACCCTCGGCACCGGCGTCGGCGGAGGATTGATCCTCGGCGGCCGCATCTGGCACGGCGACACGGGCCGCGCCGGCGAGCTGGGACACACGGTGGTCGACCCGCACGGTCCCGTCTGCGGCTGCGGCGCCCGCGGCTGCGTCGAGGCCTACGCCTCGGCGACGGGGATCGTGGGGGCCTGGCGACGCCGGTGGTCCGTGAACCCCGCCCGACCGCGGCCCGGCGACCGGCGGATCCTGGCCGACACGCCGAAGACGATCGCCGGGCAGGCCCGCCGCGGGAACACCCGCGCCCGGGCGGTCTACACCGCGGCCGGCCGGGCCCTGGGCCTCGCCGTCGCCGACTGGATCCAGATCCTCGACGTGCGCACCGTGCTGCTGGGCGGCGGCGTCGCCGGCGCCTTCGACCTGCTGGAACCGGCAGTGCGCGCCGAGCTCCAGCGTCGCCTGTTCGGCGTCGCGCCGGACGGCGTCCGGCTCGAGCGGACCGCGTTGGGGGACGATGCGGGGATTCTCGGCGCCGCGCGCCTGGCCCTGGGGCGGGAAGCGAGCTAGCGCTTCGAGACGGGGTCCTCAGCCCGAGCCGGCGTCCACCGGCACCGGCGTTCCACCGTCGACGGCGCCGCCGCCGTCACGCGTCCCGGCGTCTCCCCCGTCCCACCACTCGCACCAGCAGCGGCCGCTCGGGTCGCAGATGCACGAGCTGCCCCGCGGGCAGGAGTACGGGTCGCGCGGGTCGCATTCGCTCGGGACGACGCCCTCGCAGTAGCACTCGCCCCACGGCGTGCAGACGCAGCTCATCCCTTCCGGGCACGACCTGGGATCCGACGGGTCGCACCACCCCGGCGACCACGGCACGCACTCGCAGCCGGCGGAGGAGCACTCGCAGTACGTCCCGTCGGGACACGAGTACGGCACCGACGGGTCGCACCCGGGGATGCCGCCCGTGCACCGGCACCCCGCCGCGGTGCACTCGCACCACTCGCCGGGCGGGCACGAATACGGGTCGCCGACCGTGCAGTCCTCGACCGCCTGGCACGAACAGATCTCGCCGTCGCAGAAGCAGGCCTGGCCGGCGGGGCAGGCCGAGGCGTCGAGGGGATCGCAGCCCGAGACCGGAACGCAGCTGCAGTACCCGTAGGACGTGCACTGGCAGTAGGTCCCCGCCGGGCAGCTCGCCGGGTCGCGCGGGTCGCAGCCCGGGGTTCCCGGCTGGCAGGTGCACCCGCCCCACGGGTCGCAGACGCAGGTCGTGCCGGGCGGGCAGCCCCACGGGTCGTCGGGGTCGCACCAGATCGCGAAGGGCCGACAGTAGCACTCGCGCCCCTCGCACACGCACTCGTAGCCCTCCGGGCACGACCAGGGATCGTCCGGGGCGCACCAGATCGTCTCCGGCACGCAGCGACACCCGCCGGGCTCGTAGCACTCGCAGTAGTAGCCCGGGGGACAGCCGAGGCCGGTGGCCGGATCGCAGACCATGGTGTCGGGCCAGGTGTCCGGATAGTAGTCCGGCGGCACGTCGGGCCAGGTGTCCGGGTAGTAGTCCGGCCAGGTGTCCGGGTAGTAGTCCGGCGGCCAGGTGTCCGGCGGAGGCGGCGTCCAGTCGACGATCTCCGGGACGTCCGGCACGTCCGCCAACGGGTCCGGACCGGGACACCCGAGCGCCAGCGAACCGAGCGCGAGACAGAGGCAGACCCAATGCGCGTGCTTCATGACCGGCCTCCCCGTGACGGGCTTCGCGACCCGCACCGGCGTTCATCGTAGCAGACCGGCGCGGCGCCGCAAGTCCGCCGCCCGACCGTCCGCCGGCCGACCGGCTCGATTGACACCCCCGGCGCGACAAGGTAAACGCGCTGCGAGAGTCGGAAGCCATGCAGGACGAGACACAAGCATTCGTGGTCGGTTCGGGCCTGACGATCGTCGGCGACATCGACGCGGCCGGCGCGCTGCGCGTGGAAGGCTCGGTGCGCGGACGCGTGTTCGTGCGCGGAACCCTCACCGTCGCCCCCGGCGCGGTCGTCGAAGGGTTCATCCAGGCGTTCGACATCGAGGTCTTCGGCCGGCTGTCGGGCGTGGTGCGCGCCGAGGTCGAGGTCCGGCTGCAGGTCGGGGGCGAGGTCACGGGCGACGTCGAGGCGCCGCGGGTGCGGTTCGTCAAGGCCGACCGCGCCTCGATCCCGCCGCCGCCTCC
>CAZMRP010000188.1:0-8410 GCA_964568275.1 uncultured Myxococcales bacterium | reverse complement strand
GCCTCCAGGAGGGTGCCGCATGGGTCGTCCTGCATCCCGCATCGCCCTGGTCGCCGTCTTCCCGCTGGCGCTGGCCTGCGGCTCCGGCGCCGTCTCGAGCGGCGACACCGGCAGCTGCACGTCCCACGGCGATTGCCCCGGCGGTCTGTGCATCGACGGCGTCTGCCATTACGGGGACGGCGGCGCGGAGATCTGGGGCGGCGACGCCGACGCCCCCGACACGCCGTGGGACGAGGGCGGCGGCGTGGAGATCCCCGACGGCTGGATCCCGCCGGACGGCGACATCACCGAGCTGCCGCCCGGGACCGAGCGCTGCGGCGACGGCCTGGACAACGACGGCGACACGCTGGTCGTCGAGGGCTGCGGCTGCGTCCCGGGCGAGACCCAGGACTGCTACGTCGGACCGCCCGAAGCGGCCGGCGTGGGCCTGTGCGCGATGGGCAGCCAGACCTGCGAGGGGGACGGCGAGTTCGGCGAGTGGGGCGCGTGCGTCGGCTCGGTCGCGCCCGGCGAGGAGACCTGCGGCGACGGCCTGGACAACGACTGCGACGGCACGGCCGACGAGGGCTGCATCTGCGAGGCGGGGGAACGCCGGCCCTGCTACACGGGCCCGGTCGGCTCCGCGGGGGTCGGGGAGTGCCGCGAGGGCACGCAGGCCTGCCTGGAGACGCCCGAGGGCGGCACGGCCTGGGGCGCCTGCACCGGGCAGGTGCTGCCGTCGGCCGATCTGTGCGACGGCCTGGACAACGACTGCGACGGCGTCGCCGACGAGGGGTGCCTGTGCCCGCCGGGAACGACGGAGACCTGCTACGACGGCCCGTCGGACACCCGCGGCCGCGGGATCTGCCGCGACGGCACCCGCGAGTGCTACGTCGACCCGGGCGGAGCGCTGTCGATGTGGGGTCCCTGCACGGGCTGGGTCGGTCCCGCGGCCGAGGCGTGCGGCGACGGCCTGGACAACGACTGCGACGACATGACCGACGAGGGGTGCGGCTGCCTGCTGGGCGAGTGGCGGCCGTGCTACGGCGGCCCGGCGGGCACCGAGGGGGTCGGGCTCTGCACGCCCGGCCGCGAGACCTGCGTCGACGTGGGCGGCGGACGCACCGACTGGGGCGCCTGCACCGGCGCGGTGCTGCCCTCGGCGGACGTCTGCGACGGCCTGGACAACGACTGCGACGGCGCCGCCGACGAGGGCTGCCTCTGCCCGCCGGGGAGCACCGAGTCGTGCTACGAGGGCCCGGCCGGGACGCGGGGCGTGGGCGAGTGCCGCGACGGCACTCGCGAATGCCTGTGGGACACCGGCTCGACCACCTCCCGCTGGGGCCCCTGCGACAGCTGGCGCGGGCCGCAGACCGAGATCTGCGACCTGCGGGACAACGACTGCGACGGCACGATCGACGAGGGCTGCACGTGCACGCGCGGCGAGACCCGCAGCTGCTACTCGGGACCCGCCGGCACCGCCGGCGTCGGCCTGTGCCGCGCCGGCACCCAGACCTGCGTCGACGTCGGCGGCGGCGCCACCGGCTGGGGCGCCTGCGTCGGCGAGGTCGTGCCGACGACCGAGGCCTGCGGCGACGGGCTCGACAACGACTGCGACGGCACGGCCGACGAAGGGTGCGCCTGCGTGCCGGGCGAGGTGCGCTCGTGCTACTCCGGTCCCGCCGGCACCGCCGGCTCGGGCATCTGCCGCGCCGGCTCCCAGACCTGCCTCGAGCTGTCCGGCGGGGGCAGCGTCTGGACGCCGTGCAGCGGCGAGGTGCTGCCGGGCGTCGAGACGTGCAACGGGATCGACGACGACTGCGACGCCGCCACCGACGAGGGGTGCCTGTGCGTGCCGGGCGCCACCCAGCCGTGCTACACCGGCCCGGCCGGCACGCGCGGCGTCGGCGAATGCCGCGACGGCCTGCAGGCCTGCATCGAGACGCCCGGCGTCGGCTCGAGCTGGGGCGTCTGCACCGGCCAGCGCCTCCCGGCGGTCGAGGTCTGCGGCAACGGGCTCGACGAGGACTGCGACGGCGTCCCCGACGACGGCTGCTCCGGCCCGCCGTGGGTCGTCTGCCCCGCCTCGCCGGTGACCGTGGCGGCCCGCGCGACGGTCACGCTGACCGCCACCGACGGCGACCCCGACGGCGACATCGTCTCGCGCCGCTGGGAGGTGCTCTCGGGGCCGGTCGGCATGCTCTACACCTTCGGCTGCGCCACCTGCGCCTCCACCACCTTCCGCGCCGACATCGCCGGCATCTACCAGCTCCGCTACACCGTCACCGACGCCACGGGGCGCACCGCCTCGTGCACGATCGAGGTCCGCGTCACCGGCCTCGGCCTGCGCGTCGAGGTCGTCTGGACGTCGACGACGGCCGACCTCGACACCCACGTACTCAACGGCAGCGCCACCGTCTGGTCGACCAGCACCAGCGACACCAACGACTGCCACTGGCGCAACTGCACCGGCGGCGCGCTGACCTGGCCTCCGGCCGGCACGATCAACGACCCGCGCCTCGACCTGGACGACGTCAACGGGCTGGGCCCCGAGAACGTCAACGTCGACGTGATCAACGTCGGCGAGACCTACCGGGTCGGCGTCCACTGGTGGAGCGGCCACGGCGACACCAGCTCCGGCGTCACGGTCCGCATCTACTGCGGCGACATCTCCGCCGTCCCGGTCCGCACCGTGACCCGCACGATCTCCGGCGGCGCGAGCACCTACGGCGCCGATGCGGCCAACCAGTTCTGGAAGGTCGCCGACGTGGTGTTCAGCGGCCCGGACACCTGCAGCGTCACCGAGCTCGGCGTCGTGGTACCCTCCGGCCCCGGCAACATCGCCCGTTGAGCCGGTCGTTCCGCCGGCCCGCCGCTCGGCGCCCGGCGAACCCGGTCCCGCCCGCCGAGCAGCCGGCCGCTGCCGCGGCTTGCCGGAACGACGGGCGGAGCGCTTGACACCCGCCCCGCGATGACCACCTTGCCGCGGGGGGTCCGGAGGAACCGATGACCGCACGACGCGTCGCCGTCCTGCTCGCCGTCTCCGGCGCCCTCGTCGCCGGCTGCGGCCGCTCCACCTGGCCCGCCTCGGACCTTCCGGTCGTCGAGTCGGTCGACCTCGGCCGCTACCTCGGCCGCTGGTACGAGATCGCCTCGATCCCCCAGTGGTTCCAGGCCGGCTGCAGCGCCAGCACCGCCACCTACGCGCTCCGCGCCGACGGCGACGTCGACGTCCTCAACAGCTGCTACGTCGACGGCGCGCTCGAGACGGCGCGCGGCCGCGCCTGGAGCGTCGACCCCGAAACCAATGCCCGGCTCAAGGTCGAGTTCGTCTGGCCCTTCGCCGGCGACTACTGGATCGTCGAGCTGGGCCGCGACTACGACTACGTCGTCGTCGGCCACCCGGAGCGCACCGCGTTGTGGATCCTCGCCCGCCGGCCCCGGCTCGACGATCGGCTGTACGCCGGAATCCTCGAGCGCCTCGTCGCGGTGGGTTACGACGTATCCCGGCTGGTCCGGGGCGGGCACCTGCCGGACTGAGCCGCGAATCAGGACGGGGAGTCGGCGGGAACCGTCTCGTCGCCCGCGGGCTCCACGGCCGGCCGGGCGGCGCACACCGGGCGGTGGTCGAGGTCGTAGACCGCGGTGAAGGTCGCCACACAGCCCTCGGTCGTCCGGGCCTCGGCCGGCAACGCCTGGTGCGCCGGCTCGAGCGCCCGTTCGATGCAGGTCGCGAACGCCGCGACGTCCCCCTCCAGGTCGTCGTCGAGCTCCACCTTCCAGGTCGCGTCCCGGTCGTCGGACAGGTTCCAGCCGACGCGCACGGCCGGCTCCACGGAACGCCACGCCTCGTGGGCCGCGGCGGCCTCGAGCCAGCACTTCGCCACGGCGTCCTGCACCTCCGGCTTCCCCACCGCCTCCCGGAACGGCGCCTGCAGCGCCCGGTCCTCGTCGCCGCACTGCCCGCCGAAGCTGTACGAGCTGTCGCGCAGCTGGCGCAGGTAGCCTTCGGTGGGCGGCGGGATCTCGGCCAGCGAATCGCAGATCGCCCGACCCACGTCGGCGACCTTGCCGCGGTACGGGTTGGGGTGGTCGACGACGCACCGGACGAGCAGGCAGCTCGTCTGGAGCACCTTGGCCTGGCCGTCGTAGCTCGAGCCGAAGGTCAGCTGGTCCACGCCGTTGACCGCGACCTTCATCACCGCATTCTCCAGCGTCAGCGGCTCCACGGTGACCGTCACCGGATAGAACCCGTCGGCCGACAGCTCGGCCTTGCTCCCCTCGACCTTCACCGCCAGGTTCCCCGGGTAGCTGGCGGTGACCCCCAGCCCGCCCAGCGGCGCGTCGACGACGAGCTCGTCGGCCTCGAACGGCGGCGCCTCCACGACCGCGGGGGGCGCGTCCGGCGACGGCGAGCCCGCCGGTACCGTCGGCCCGGCCGAGGCCGGCTCCTCCGACGCCGCCGCCTGCGGCTCGGACTTCTTCTTGCACGCGCCGGCGGCGACCAGGGCCGCCAGCAGCACCGGGACCAGGACGTCGTTCCTCATCGGTTGCGCCTCCTTGAACGGGTCGAGGATAGCCGGGGGGCTCGGGAAAGCAACCACGCGGGCCCAAGATGCCGCCGGGCGGCCCGGAGCGGGCGCCGCGGTTCCCTCTCCGCGGGTCGTCCCGCGGCCGTTCTTGCGCGGACCCGCCCGGCGGGCCACAATACCCGGGTTGCCGCGGGCTCGTACCCCGCCGCCGGGAGGAACGCCATGAACGCCCCTCGCCGACCGATCGGATTTGCCTTCCTCGCCGTCCTGGCCCTCGCCGCCTGCTCGCCGGCGGACGAGCCCTACTACCCCCCGACGGACGCGGGGCGGGACGACGGCAGCCGCCCCGACACCCTGCCCTGCTCCGTGCTGGTCGACTCGGACGGCGACACGATCGCCGACCAGTACGAGTCGTCGGCCGACACCGACGGCGACACCGTGCCGAACCACCTGGACGACGATTCGGACGGCGACGGGCTGCTCGATCGCGACGAGGCGGGCACCGGCGGGGATTTCTGCAACTACCCCCGCGACACCGACGGCGACACGGTGATCGATGCGCTCGACCGGGACAGCGACAACGACGGTCTGGGCGACGACGAGGAGCACGAACGCTGGGCCACCGACCCGTACAACGCGGACAGCGACGGCGACACGGTGACCGACCTGGGCGAGACCGCCTACGGCTCGGACCCGCGCGACCCCGAGTCGACCATCTCCGTCGACGACTTCTTCGTGATCCTGCCGTACATGGACCCGGAGCAGCACCGCGAGCTGACGTTCGGCACCGACCTCCAGGTGGCCGACGTCTACTTCCTGATGGACTCCACCGGCTCGATGTCCGGCTCGATCGAGAACGTCGTCGCCTCGCTGGCCAGCACGATCGTCCCCGGCCTGCGCGCGGCGATCCCGGACGTGCAGATGGGCGTCGGCGCCTTCAACGACTTCCCGAGCGGGTCGTACGGCGCGACGAACGACGCGCCGTACTGGCACGACCAGGACATCACGGACCAGGACCTCCTGGTGCAGAACGCCCTCCAGTACTGCCTCGACCGGCCGCGCGGCTCCGGGGTCGACTCGCCCGAGAGCTACGTCTCGGCGCTCTGGCTCACCGCCACGGGCAACGGCATGACCGACGGCGGGGCGAGCGTCCCGCCCAAGACCTGCCCGCCGGTGCTCGACGAACCGAGCCCGCGGCGCGGCTACCCGTGCTTCCGTCCCGGCGCCCTGCCGATCGTCGTCCAGGTCGGCGACGCGCCGTGGCACAACGGGCCGGCCGGCGAGTATCCCTACAGCTTCGCCACCCCGGGCTACGGCGAAGCGCTCGGCGCGATGCTGGACATCGGCGCGCGCTACGTCGGCGTGTACGTCCAGCGCTGGACGACCGAGGGCCTGAGCGCGATGCAGGACATGGCCAACGACACCGGCACCGTCGA
The DNA here is from genome assembly GCA_964568275.1 of uncultured Myxococcales bacterium. Taxonomy (GTDB): domain Bacteria; phylum Myxococcota_A; class Polyangia; order DRWM01; family JAAZOP01; genus JAAZOP01. The sequence continues at coordinate 2,463 of CAZMRP010000188.1, read as the reverse complement.
TGCGACCGGCGCGCCGCTGGTCTCCACCAGCGCGGACGGCACGGTGTCGGCCGGGATTGTCGACATGATCGAGACGCTGGCGTACTTCACGCCGCAGGACGTGAGCACCACCACCGAGGACGACGCGACGGACCTCTACGGCTTCGACGCGCGGCAGTTCATCACCCGCATCCAGCCGACCGCCGCGGTGCCGCCGGACGGCGCGGAGCGCTGGGACGACACGACGTTCTACATGGTCCAGCCGGGGACCCACGTGGTGTTCGACGTCACGTTCTACAACAGCGTCTTCCCGCCGCGCGACGTGGCGGCGGTGTTCAAGGCCACGATCGTCGTCATCGGCAACGGCGTGGCGCGCCTCGACGCCCGCACCGTCGTGATCATCGTCCCGCCCGAGGGCGACTGGGTCCCGATCATCTGACCCGGCACGCGTTCCGCGCCGACCCGCCTCACTCCGGCAGCGCGGCCAGCGCCTCGGCGGCGGCCCGCAGCAGCGGTTCCGCGGAGACGGGGCCCCCGACGGCCTGCTCCATCCACACGTCGGGCGCCAGGCGCCCCAGCCGGCACATCCGCTCCATCTCCGGCGCCAGCTCGTGCGTCCGCAGGTACTCCTCGACCTGCGACGCGATGATCATCCCCAGCGGGTAGTCCGGCGTGTACAGCGCGTAGGCGATGATGTGCGAGTAGATCGCCGGCAGCACGGCGTCGGTCGCGCCGAACACCGGCGCGTAGTAGCGGTTCCAGATCGCCTGCGCCTCGGCGACCATCGCCTCCCGCAGCTCGGCCGGCGTCGCCTGCGGGTGGTCGTACATCCAGTGCCAGATCGCCAGGTCGAGCAGCGCCACGCCGGCGATCTCGTAGGCGTCCCAGAAGCGGTCGAGCGCCCGCAGATGGCGCGCCTCCTCGCCGCCGGGGTCCGCCGCGCCGAGCAGCTGCAGATCGCGCACCTGGAACAGGAACGCGAACGCCTCGGTGAAGCCGGTGTTCGGCACCCCCTGCAGCAGCGGGTGGTCGATGCGGCCGATCGAGAACACCTGCTCCACCGTGTGCCCGAGCTCGTGGATCGCGATGTTGTAGCCCTTGTAGTCCATGCCGTCGGGCCCCACCCGGGTCCGCAGCCGGGCCGCGGCCTCCCGGAGCTGGGCCCCGACCGCCTCCCCCGGACCGCGCGACGGCTCGACGACGATGTGCGCGGCGAGGTACGCCGCGGTCTCCCCGTCGAACCCGAGCTGCCCCAGGATCCGCGGCAGGTCGGCCTGGAACGCCGCGACGTCCGGGTAGCGCTCCCGCGTCCGCCGGCTCAGCTCCGCCTCGTCGAGCGTCGCGTCGGGGCGGAACCCGGTGTACCACAGGTCGAACGGCTCCAGCGGCCGGCCGAGGCGCGCGGCGATGCGCCGCCCCGTCTCCGCCGCCGTCGGCGACCGCAGGATCGACTCCAGCAGCTCGCGGACCCGCTGCTCCGGCAGCTCCCGGTCGCGGGCGAACGAGCGGTCGATGTGCGTGGGCAGCGCGGGGAAGTAGGGGTCGGCGGCGGCCCGGGCCCGGAACACCGCGAGCAGCCGGACGTAACGCTCGTCGGGCTCGCGCGTCCCCGCCCGCCACGCGGTCTCGCCGACGGGTCGGACCAGGTTCGTGCCGACGTCCCACTCCCAGTCCGAGGCATCCAGCGCCTCGCGCGGCAGCTCCTGGCGCACGATCCGCTCCATCACCCGCGCGATCGCGCGCTGGCGCGCCGGCCCCTCCGGCTGGCCGTACTGGGCGCGGATCTCGTCCCGCAGGCCCCAGTGCGAGATCAGCCGCAGCCCGTCCGGGAACCCGGCCGCCGCGCCGTCGACCCACAGCCGGTCCATCCGCACGTTGTAGGCGTCGATGTACGCGCCCGCCTCGGCCCCGGCCCGGCCGATCTCCTGCAGCACCGCCGCCGGCAACCGGTGCTCGAAGCGCTGGGCCAGCCGCGCCTCGGCCCACTCCCGCCGCGACCAGTCCCGTCCCGCGGTCACCCGCTCCTCGAGCGTCCGGATCGGGAAGTTGAGCAGCGCGACGAACGCCGGGCCGGCGTGGAACAGGTCCTCGTTGATGTGCGCGGCCGGTCCGTAGGCCGCCAGCAGCCCGTCGATCGGCCGCGGGACTCCCTGGTCGAGGTCCTGGAACCGGCCGAGCTCGCGGTCCGCCTCCTGGGCGTGCCCGTCGAGCATCAACAGCGCGTGCTCGAGCCGCTCGAAGGTCTCGGTCAACGCCTGCGGGTCGGCCAGGAACTGCTCCTCGACGAACGCCCGCAGCTCCGCGGCGTCGCCGTCGTCCGCCCGCCAACGCTCGACCACCTGCCGCACGCCCCGCCCCGCACGCTCGGCCTGCGCCGCGCCGTGCCGGGCCACCAGGGCGTCGACCAGCTCCGCCGCGAACGCCTCGTCCACCACCGCTTCCTCCGCTCCGGGCGCCGGGACCGGCTCCGGCACCGCGGCGCCC
>CAZMRP010000187.1:0-8423 GCA_964568275.1 uncultured Myxococcales bacterium | reverse complement strand
AATTGCATCGTTGCGGCTCGTCGCGTCGTACCACTTCGACTGCCGCTCGTCCTCGAGATGGACGTGGAACACCTCGTCCCACAAGTCGTAGGTCACCTCGCACGTCCGGATCGACGCCCGCACCGCGTCCGACCCACCCTCCGGCCGCAACGCCACGCGCAACGCGATCCGCGTCGGCAACCCGCTCCCCAACTCCTCCTGCGCCGCGTCGTTCAGCAGGTCCGAAACCGAGTACGCGACCGTCAGCCAGTCCCCGGCCCGCGTCGTGCGGACCGACCGCACCGACTCCGCCCAGGCCTCGACCGCCAGCAACCCCGACACCGCGACCAGCAGGACCACCCACGGGGGGCACCCACGACGGCGAAGGGAAGACACACCAAGGATCACGAACGTCAGTCCACCTGGGGCACCAGCCCCATAACATTCGAGAACGAAAGGCGAAATAGCCCGATCATCGTGTCGAACCGGAAGCCGAGGTCGCCCGTCAGGTCCACCGGGAACACCGACCCACCCGCGTAGCCGGGAATCTGCAACGCAATGTCGGTGGCGGAGGCCAACGTGAACAGCCCCAGCCCCAGGAACACGTCGAGCCCGTACAGGAAGCCGGAGCGACTCCGGTACAACGGCCACGCGTACTCGACGCCGACCTTCGCCGCCAGATCCTCGTACTGCATCTCGATGATGCTGGTGCCGAGCAGGTTGAGCGTCGGGTAGTCGTGGAAGTTGAGGTCGAGCACCCGACCGGGGATCAGGTCCGAGAGGTCGCCGACGTAGAACTGATCGAACAGCGGCGCGCTTCCCACGATCGCGCCGGCGAAGACCGAGACCGTCAGCGTGTGCTCCCACGGCAGCTCGAAGTGCATCGCCCAGTCGACGGTGAACTTGGCGAACGAGTAGTCCGAACCGAGCACGTTGTGCGCGAGCTCGATGCCGGCCAGCAACCGCATCCCCGTGGTGGGCAGGAACGGGTCGTCGCGTGTGTCATAGGAGAAGCTGGCTCCGACTCCGGACACCAACGACTGGCCGGGGAGCAGGTCGAGCGGGATCGGGGCGCTCATCGTCGCGCCCGCCGCGCCCCGCTGGTACGACGCCGCCACCGGCAGGTCCGCGTCCAGCCACTCGAAGCGGTACCCCAGGTCGAACCGCATCCGGTCGGACAACCGCACACCGGAACCGAATCGGCCGCCGACGCGCCAGTAGTTGACCGTCGCGTGGTCCGACTCGACGGTCCCGTCGGAGCGGACCGAGCGGACACCGGTGAAGCCGAGGTAGTCCTGGGCGTCGCTGACCCGGACCTCGGCGGACAGGGACCAGTCCGAGCCGAGGAAGGCCGGGTCGAGGAAGCGCAGACGATAGGCCTGCTGTTCGTCGCCGACCACGAACTGCGCCGACAGCTGGCTGCCGGTGCCGAACAGGTTCAGCTCGGAAACGCCCAGCCCGCCGAACGGCGTGATTGTGGTGTAGCCGAACGCCAGGTTGTCGATCAACAACGTCCAGCGCTCGCGCACGTGGATCCGGAACACGACCCAGCCGCGCTGCGAGCCCCGTTGGAGCGAGAACCGGGCCTCCTCGAAGAAACCGGAGGCCAGCAGCGCCACCTTGCTCTCCTCGATGCGCGGGTCGTCCGCCCGGAAGGTCTCGCCCGACTCGAGCCGCAGCAGACGCAGCACGGTCTCCGCCCGCGTCCGCTCGTTGCCCGAAACCTCGAACCGCTCGAGGTAGTACCGCACGACGTGCGCTTCGGACGGGTCCTCCTCGCCCTGCTCGCGCCCGGGCTCTTCGGCGACGGCAGGCGGCCCGGTCTCGGTGACCGTCCCTTCGAACGGCTCCTCCTCCCCCGACGGCGGCCCGGGAGGGTCGTCCGGTCCGCGTTCCTCGTCCGGGGCGGGCCGAGCAGCCCCGCCGGCGACCGACGGATTCGCCTCGCCCTCCCCCTCCGCCGCCACCGGATTCGCCTCGCCCTCCCCCTCCGCCACCACCGCGTCGGACGGTTCCTCGGTCGCGGACGTCCCCGCCGGTCGCTCGTCCCCGGTCGGCTCGTCAAACCCCGTCGGCGGCGGGAGCGCATCCTCCAGGGTCGAACCCGGCTGGGCCCGGACGAGGGCCGGCCCGAAGAGCAGCGACACCGCGAGCAGGAGGACGGACGGCGGGACGAGGCGCCGGGACCGCAAGGTCAACCTCCGAGCAGCACGAACGAGCCGCGGGCGAGGCCCCAGCCCAGGACCACCAGACCCGTCGGCAGCAAGGCGTCGACCCGGTCGAGCAGGCCGCCGTGACCCGGGAGCAGGGTGCCGGAGTCCTTGACGCCGACGCTGCGCTTGAGCGCCGACTCGAACAGGTCCCCCATCTGGCCGAGGCCACCCGCGAGCACCGCCAGGACGATCACGTCGAGCCATTGCACCTCGGGAAGATACCACACTCGCGCGAGCAGCAGGGCGAGTGCACTGCCGAAGAGACCGCCGATGGAACCCTCCCAGGTCTTCTTGGGGCTGAGCCGCGGGTGGAGTTTGTGACGGCCGAGGAATCGGCCGGCAAAGTAGGCGGCGGTGTCGCCGAAGAAGGTGAGGGTCATGATCAACAGGACCCAGCGGTCGCCGTGCACGAACAGGTAGCGCAGGGTCGGATAGACGGCGAGGCCGAGGCCGACGTACAACGGCGCAAACGTCAGGGCGGCTGCACGATGCGAGAAGGTCTCGATCTCCCGCGGGCGCAGCACCAGCAGGACCAGGGTCGCCAGGAACACGACCGGGAAGGCTGCGACCAGGGCGAGCGGTTGGTGCCGCAGGGTCAGAACCGCCCCGACGCCGACGGCCGTCGCCAGGACGGTCCCGAACCAGCGCTCGAAGGGGTCGATCACGGAGGGGGAAGGGGCGAGCACACCGAGCGCCTCCCACCCGGCGGCGACGCAGGCCAGACCGCAGAAGGCGAGCAGCGTCCAGGGGGGAAGCCAGAAGACGCAGGCCAGCAGCACCGGGACGATGACCCCCGCGGAGATGAAGCGCCAAGCCAGGTTCGACCGTTCCGCCATCGGGCTCTCCCACGGGCGACGCGCCGCAACCGGGCCGGAGGGCGTTCTTGCTTCCGCTCCGGGGACCGGCGATCCTGCCGGTCGGGCGCCGCGGTGCCGCAGGGCGTGGGTACTACGCGGCGCAGAGCGAGTCAAACCGACGGTGGGAGATCGCATGCTGCAGGATCCCTGGAAGACGTTGGGAGTGCGACGTGGCGCCGGGCCCGACGAGGTGCGCCGGGCGTTCCGGCGCCGCGCACGAGAACTGCATCCCGACCGGCGACCGAACGATGCGGGGGCCGAGGAGGAGTTCAAGCGGCTGGTCGATGCCCTGCGGGCGGTGACGCTCGGCGGCGCGGTCGACGGGAGGGGAGGGGAGGGCGCTCGCGCGAGCGGACACCGCGACCGGGCCGCAACGACCGTCGGTCAACCTGCGCCGGACGTCGCGGCCGACTTCTCGGTGGGGCTGGGAGACGCCGTGCGCGGCGGTGAACAGGCGGCGCGGCTTCGGTTCGAGGTTCCGTGCTCCTGTCGCACGGCGCCCCGCGGCCGCCGCGGCGGCTGCCCGCAGTGCGGAGGACGCGGCGTGCGCCGGATCGAGCGGCGGGTCGTGCTTCGGCTCCCGCCCGGCAGTCGCGACGGCGACCTGCTGCGGGTCGGAGGGGTCGGGGCCGATACGGGCGCCGGCCCCCGGGGAGACCTGCGGGTCCGGCTCCGCGTCCGCTTGCCGGCGGGGACCCGGATTGTGGGCGACGATCTGCATGTGGAACTGCCGCTGACGATCCCCGAGGCGGTGATCGGCGCTCGGATCCCGCTCCCCTCGCCGCTCGGCCCCGTCTCCGTCACCGTTCCCGCCGGCAGCGACGGCTCGAGCGTCCTGCGGGTGCGCGGTCACGGACTTCCACCGCCCCCCGGGTCGAATCGTCCGCCGGGTCATCTGTTCCTCTATCCTCTGGTCCGGCTCCCCCCGTCCCCCTCGGCCGTCCACCTCCGCGCGGTCGGCGCGCTGGCCTCGGCCTACCCGGACGACCCGCGCGCCGGCCTGCTCGCCGACCTTGCCGCGTCCCCCCGGAGAAGCTGATCGGTTGCACCGACGTCGACTTCCTCGGCTCGGTCCTCGTCGCGCTCCACGTCTGCGCTCCCCGCGTCGTGCGCCGATCGACCCGCCGCTTTCCTCGAAACCCCACGGCGCTCCCGCTCGAGACCTCGCTCCGCAGTCCCCCTTCCGCTCGCCTCCCTCACCCCGTTCCACGTGAAACACCCCGTCCGCTCGCGCCCCCACTCCCCGCCGACGCTCAGGACGTCTCCCCTCCGTCCTCCGCCGGCGGCCCCGACTCGTCACGCCTCGCCGAAACCTCGCGCTTCCTCGACCTCGCCCGACCCCGGAGCCGTTTCACGTGAAACCAACGCGGCTCCGGTTCTTGAGAATCGCCCCGGAGACGTCTTATCGCATTGGATTTGTTTCTTTTTTGTTGTCGTCGGCGGCCCCTTGCGTGTGTTGAAATGTGGTAATTTGTAGGATCCGGGCGCACGTGGTAGGATCTGCTCGATGAAGTGGGCCCACACGTCGAGCTCCGTGCGGCCCGCGGGAAAGGAGAGACGGGTCATGCACAAGCGCTTCGCCCCCTTCCTCGCGCTGTTGGCCTTCCTGCCCGGGTGTGCCCCGGAGGGAACCGGCGACGCCGAAGTCCAGTGGTCCGTCGGATTGACCGGCAGCTGCAGCCAGGCCAGCCTCGCCTCGGTCGCGGCCCGACTCGAAACCCTCGACGGCACGCTCGTCGCCCGCCAGGACGCCCGCTGCGACGCCCTCGCGGTCCGCTTCCGCGACATCCCGGTCGGGTCGTATCGCGTCCGCCTCGCGGGCTTCGACGACGACGCCGTCGAGGCCTACACGGCGACGATTTCCGACCTCTCGATCCACGAGGGCCTCGAGCCTGCCTCGTACCTCGCGCGGCTCGCGCCGCGCCCGGGCGCGATCGATCTGCTGTGGTACTTCCGCAGCGGTCGCCTCTGCTCGGCCTACGGCGTCGAGCAGGTCCTGGTCAGCCTCTACTCGTCGGATTTCGAGATCACCACCGCGGCCTTCCGTTGCGACCGCGGCTCGGCGACCCTCGAGGATCTGCTGCCGGGACCCTACGACGTGCGGGTCGACGGGCTCAACGCGCACGGCGTGCCCACCCACTCGTTCGTCGTCGCCGGCCTCAAGCTCCGTCCCGGACACCTCCTCGCGCTCGATGCCGAGCTGGTCGAGTGCCAGGGTGGTTGTCTGTAAGGGCGCTCAGAGCTCGAGCCGGTATCCGAGGAGCCCGCCGAGGCCGCCCACGTTTCCGCGCACCAGGTCGTCGTAGCGGGCGTCGTCGTAGGCCAGTTGCAGCGCGATCAAGCCCGGACCGACCGGGAAGCCGAAGACCAGGCGGGCGCCGACGCTGAACGCGACGAGCGCACCGGTGGAGACGTTGGGGGAGGCCCCGGGCGGATTCACCGTGAACCACCCCACCTCCATCCCCAGACCCAGCTCACCCAGGATCACCAGCCAGCCGGCGACGGGCCAGCGGTAGGCCAGCACGAGGTACGCGGTGAGCGCATCGCCCTGCACCTCGTAGGTTTCGGTCACCCGCGGCACCACCGACATCCGCAGCGCGTTGTAACCCAGCTCCCCGCCGAACTGGAAACCGCGCGCGCCGAAGGCATCGATCCATCCGACGCCCAGCCGCAGCGGCACCAGCCCGGCGTCCCCGAGGTTGTGGACGTAGCCGGAGGCCAGCGCGAGGTAGAGCGTCGCCGCGCCCTCCGGCTCGACCCGCACGGTGTCGAACCACTCCCCCGCCTCGACCCGCACCTCCACCGCCCTGGTCTCGTCGCCGACCAGCACGAAGGCGGCTTCCATCCAGCCGACGTCCCCGCTCCGGTCGGCCTCCACCGCCGCGAACGGCTCGACCACGCCCCGGGAGGCGCCGGCGCGGAACGGCGGCTGTCCCTCGGGCGAGACGCCGTTGCCGAAGCGGTCCTCGAGACGCGCGCGGATGCGGAAGTGTCCGGACCCGGCCGCGTCGTCCGCCTCCGCCTCCGCCCGGATGCGCGCCGGAGGGCCGGCGTCCAGCGTCACGGCGAGCTGTGCGACGGAGCCCTCGCGCTCGGCCCGCAAGGTCGCAATCCCGGCGCTCGTGCCGGCCCGGAACTCGAAGGAGCCCCGCCCGTCCTGCAGCTCGATCTGCGCCGGCGCTTCCCCGCCGAGGGCCGACACGGTGAGCGGCCCGTTGTCGGGGAGGGGGTCGCCGAGGCCGTCCAGCACTTCCACGTGGACCGTCGTCCGGCTTTCCCCGTCGGCGGCCAGGCGGGCCGCGTCCGCCGTCAGCCGCAGGCCGCGCGCCTCGGGGTCGAACTGCCGGATCGCCACCACGCCTTCGTAGCCGCCCCCGCGGGCCGTGACGACGATGGCCGCGGGCGGCTCGCTGCCGCGGACCATCCGGTCGGCAGCCACCGTCGCGATCGCCAGCGGGCCGCTCTGCGCGGGTTCCTGCACCACCGTCCCGCCCGCCAGCTGCATCTCGATCGGTCCGACATCGAGGTAGTGGCCGAGGCCGTCCGAAACTCCGGCGTAGACCGTCGCCGTCGACAGCCCGTTCGCCGGCAGCAGCAGCGGCATCGCCTGGATCTCGATCCCGACCGGGGGCCCGGGGATCAGCTCGACCACGTGGCGCGTTTCGTCCTCGTCCTCCGCGCGCACCACCAGCGCCTGCTCGCCCAGGGCACGGGACGGCCGCCACGGGAACAACCGGAGCCCCGGCTGGATCTCCGCCGGTTCCCCCACCGCGCCGCAGTCGGTCTCCAGCGACCAGCGGCGCGGGAGCCCACCCGCCTCGTCGGTCACGGCCACCAGGACCGGCAGCACCGGACCGTCGTCCGCCAGGATCCGCTGCGCGGGCGGCAGCACCAGCGCCCGGGCGAAGGCCTGGGTCGGCAGGTTCAGCGTGCGGGTGGTCTCGTTCCCGGCGGCGTCCTGCGCGATCACGCGGGCGGCCTCGGCACCCGGCGGAATCTCCACGTCCACCGTCGCCCGCCGTCCCGTGGCCCGCACCGGACCGAAGGTCTGGCCCGCGATTTCCACGCGCACCCGCGCCCCGGACTCGGTGTCGATCTCGAGGCTCGCCTTCTTCCAGACCAGGACGCGCGCGAAGCCCGCCCGGTCGTCGGTCCGGAACACCACCAGGATCACCGCCGGGCCCTGCAGCGCGGGCAGCCGCAGCTGCGCCCGGTACACGCCGGGTTCCACCAGCTCGGGCTCGTGCAGCTCCCCCAGCGTCGCCGTGCCGCGCAGCCCGGACAACGCTCCCTCCCCACGGATCTCCAGCGGCACGATCCGGATCTGCTCGGCCACCACGCGTCGCGCCGCCACCCGCACCTCGAGCCGGCCGGGCACCGACAGCGACTCGGTCGCCGGCTCCGGCCGCACCACCGCGCGGACCGTCGACACCACCGCGCCCTCGTCCTCCAGGGTCATCTCGGAACCGCCGGGCTGCGGCAGGCCGTCGTCCCCGAGCGGCACCACGTCCACATCCGCCGGCGGGTCCTGCTTCGATCCACGGTCGGCAGCGAGGGTTCCGAACAGCAGCGCGAGCCACGCGATGGCACTGGACGTCATGGCCGGCATTCTATACGAGGTGCAGGGGATCGATGTCGAGGATCACGCGGACCCCTCGCGGGGGCCGCTCGCACCACACCGCGGCCCGCTCGGCGACGTCCCGCACGGCGCGGCGGGTCGGGGCCCGGATCAACAGGTGTCGTCGGTAGGCGCCGCGCAGGCGGGGCAGGGGGGCCGGCGCCGGTCCCAACAGCTCCGCGCCGACGGCGTCCGCCACGGGCCGCAGGACCTCCGTCAGCCGCTCCAGCGCCTCGACGACCCGCGGTTCCTCCCGCCCCTCGCCGCGCAGCAACGCCAACGCCCCGAACGGGGGATAGCCCAGCTCCCGGCGCGCCGGGAGCTCGTCCCGCACGAACGCCTCGTAGTCCTGCCGCGCCGCCGCCGCGACCGCGTAGTGCTCGGGCAGGAACGTCTGCAGCAGCACCCGTCCCGGCTCGGTGCCCCGGCCCGCGCGACCGGCGACCTGCGTCAGCAGCTGGAACGTGCGCTCGGCGGCGCGGAAATCGAACACCTGCAACCCCATGTCGGCGCGCAGGATGCCGACCAGCGTCACGGCGGGGAAATCGTGGCCCTTGGTCACCATCTGCGTGCCGACCAGCACGTCCACCGCCCGGGCCCGCAGCCGCTCCAGCACGTGCTCGCCGGCCGCCCCCGGCGCCACGTCGCTGTCCAGCCGCGCGAGCCGCGCCGCCGGGAACAGCTCCTGCACCGCCGCCTGGACCCGCTCGGTGCCCAGCCCCCGCAGGTCCAGCTCCGGACCGCCGCACGCCTCGC
>CAZMRP010000186.1:0-8435 GCA_964568275.1 uncultured Myxococcales bacterium | reverse complement strand
GCAGGACCGTAGCACGACGACGTCGGGTCGCAAGGCCGCCACCGGCGCCCAGCCGCCGGCGCCCGACCGGCGGTCGCCGCGGCCTGGTTTCCCGCCGCGCCGCACGAAGCGGGCGCGCGGTCCGCGCCCGACGCCTACTGCCAGGTGACGGTGCTGGGGCCGAACTCGCGGGACACGCTCATCAACAGCGCGTCGGTGGGCGAGACGCGGTAGCGGTCGGGCAGCGCGATCACCGTCTCCCCGCGGTTGGCCACCCGCACGTGCAGCACCGTCTGGCACGACCCGCGGCTCTGCTCGAGCAGCGCCTTCAGCCGTTCGAAGGCGCCGTCGTGCAGCTTCGTCGAGTCGATGTGCAGGTGCACCACCCGGGTCTGCTCGAGCCGCACGGACTCGAACGTCGCGGCGTCCTGGAGCACGAAGCGCAGCGCCTCGTCCTCGCCGTCGTCACCGCCCCCGCCGCGGTTCGGGTCGCGGAACGAGGCGCTCTCGACGCGGCCGCGGCACAGCAGCGCCAGGCCGGAGTGCAACGCGGCCTCCACCTTCTCCAGCGCCTGCGGCGGGACGAACACCTCGACCGCGCCGGTGAGGTCCTCGAGCATGAACACGGCGGTGCGGCGGCCGGTCTTCTTGTTCAGCCGCTCGACCAGGTTCTCCGCCATCCCGCCGACCCGCACCTCGGCCCCCAGCCCCTGCTCCTCCACCTCGGCCGCCGGGACCGTCTGGTGGCGCTTGAGGTCCTCCTCGTAGCGGTGCAGCGGGTGTCCCGAGAGGTACGCGCCGACCGCCTCGCGCTCGAAGCGCAACAGCGCCAGCTCGTCCCATGCCTCGGCCGCGGCGTAGCCGGCGTCGACGGGCGGTCCCCCGTCGGCGGACGCGTCGGCGGCCGGGGCGCCGCCGCCCTGGAGGAAGGCGTCGAACAGCGCGGTCTGTCCCACGTCGCGGTCGCGCTGGCGGCTGCGGCCGAACTCCAGCACCCGGTCGATGCTGGCGAACATCGCGGCGCGGGTGACGCCGGCGCGCCGGCCCAGCTCGTCGAACGCGCCGGACTTGATCAGCGCCTCGAGCACCCCGCGGTTGACCGGTCGCGGGTCGACCCGCCCGGCGAAGTCGAACAGGTCCTGGAACGGCCCGGCCTCGCGGGCGGCGAGGATCGCGTCGAGCGCCGCGCCGCCGACGCCGCGGACGGCGCCGAGGCCGAAGCGGATCCGGTCGGGCGCCGCGCCGGGCGTCGGCGCGAGCACGTCGAAGTCGACCTGCGACTCGTTGATCTCGGGGTTCAGCACCTGGATCCCCCGCGAACGCGCCTCGGAGATGTAGCGCACGACGCGGTCGGTGTCGTCGCGGTCGCAGGTCAGCAGGGCGGCCAGGAACTCCACCGGGTGGTGGGCCTTGAGCCAGGCGGTCTGGTAGGCGATCACGGCATAGGCCGCCGAGTGGCTCTTGTTGAACGCGTACTCGGCGAACTGCGCCAGATCCTCGAACACCCGCAGCGCGACCCCCTCCTCGACCCCCTTCTTCCGGGCGCCCGCCACGAAAGGCTCCCGGCTCTTCTCCATCACGTCCTTCTTCTTCTTGCCCATCGCCTTGCGCAGCTGGTCGGCCTCGCCGAGCGAGTAGCCGGCCATCCGCACCGCGATCTGCATCACCTGCTCCTGGTACAGCAGCACGCCGTAGGTCTCCTCGCAGACCTCGCCCAGGATCTCGTGCAGGCAGGTGATCCCCTCCTGGCCGTGCTTGCGCCGGATGTACTGCTCGTCGGCGTGCACGCCCAGCGGGCCGGGGCGGTAGATCGCCACCGCGGCCACGATGTCCTCGATGCGGTCGGGCTTCAGCCGCTTGAGCAGCTCGCGAAAGCCCCGCGACTCGAGCTGGAACACGCCGAGCGTCTGGCCCGAGGTCATCAGCTCGAAGGCCGCGGCGTCCTCCAGCGGCACGCCGTTGATGTCGAACCGCTCGAGCCCCGGACGGCGGCGGATCAGCTTGGTCGCCCGGTCGATCGTCGTCAGGTTCTTGAGGCCCAGGAAGTCGAACTTGACCAGCCCGACCGCCTCCACCGCGTTCATGTCGTACTGCGCGACCAGCACGCCGTCCTTGGAGCGGAAGACCGGGACCAGCTCCCACAGCGGGCCGGGGGCGATCACCACGCCGGCGGCGTGCTGCCCGGCGTGCCGGTGCAGCCCCTCCAGCCGGCCGGAAAAGTCGAGCAGCCGGCGGACGTTGGGGTCGCGGTCGTACTCCTGCTTGAGCCGCGGCTCGGCCTCCAGCGCCTGGGCGATCGAGCCCGGGTCGCCGGGGGCCGGCGGCGGGATCAGCTTCGACAGCCGGTCCCGCTCGAGGAACGGCACCTCCAGCACGCGGCCGACGTCCTTGACCGCCGAGCGGCTCTTGATCTGGTGGAAGGTGGCGATCTGCCCCACGCGGTCCTCGCCGTACTTCCGGCTGACGTAGGCGATCACCTCGTCGCGCCGCTCCTTGCAGAAGTCGACGTCGAAGTCCGGCATCGTCGGCCGCATCGGATTCAGGAACCGCTCGAAGATCAGCTCGAAGCGCATCGGGTTGATGTCGGTGATGCGCAGGCAGTACGCGACCAGCGAACCGGCGCCGGAGCCGCGGCCCGGCCCCACCGGGATCCCCTCCTCGCGCGCGTGGCGGATGAAGTCCTGCACGATCAGGAAGTACCCGGCGTACCCCTTCTCGCAGATGATCTTCATCTCGTGCGCGACCCGCCCGCGGTACTTCGCCTCGTCGAAGGCGTGTCCGTCCCGCTTCAGCTCGAAGAACCGCCGCTGCAGCCCCTCCTCGGTCAGCCGCTCCAGGAACGACTCGCGGGTCTCGCCGTCGGGCACCGGGTAGTCCGGGAGCATCGCCTTCCCGAGCGGCAGCTCCAGATTGCAGCGGTCGGCGATCTCCACGGTGCGCTCCACGGCGTCGACGTAGTCCGGCAGCGCCTCGCGCATCTCCTCGCCGCTGCGCAGGTACAGCGCCAGCTCGGAGTGCTTGAGGTTGATCTGATCGCGGATCGTCTTGCCCTCCTGGATCCGCATCAGGATGTCGTGCGCCGCCGCGTCCTCGCGGTACAGGTAGTGGGCGTCGTTGGTGGCCACCAGCGGGATGCCGGTGCGGTTGGAGATGCGCCGCAGCCGCTCGTTCAGCTCCTCCTGGCCGGGATAGCCGGTGTGCTGCACCTCGAGGAACCAGTTCCCCGCCGGGAACAGGTCGCGGTAGGCCAGCGCGACCCGCTCGCCCTCCTCCTCGCCCTGCTCGATCACCGCCCGCGCCACGTCGCCGCCGACGCAGGCCGAGAGGCCGATCAACCCCGCCGAGCGCTCGCCGAGCAGCGGGCGGTCGATCCGCGGGTGGTAGAAGAAGCCCTCGAGGTGGGCCTGGCTGACGAGGTAGACGAGGTTCTTGTAGCCCTGGAGGTTCTCGGCGAGGAGCACGAGGTGACCGGCGCCGCGACGGGTCTTGTCGCGCCGGTCGCCGGGGGCGACGTAGACCTCGCAGCCGAGGATCGGCTTGATCTTCGCCTCGCGGGCGCGCTTGTAGAAATCGATGATCCCGTACATCACGCCGTGGTCGGTCATCGCCACGGCGTGCTGGCCCAGTTCGGGGAGGCGGTGGAACAAGTCGCCGAGGCGGATCGCCCCGTCCAGCAGCGAGTACTGGGTGTGCAGGTGCAGGTGGACGAATCCCGGACCGGCCATCTCGATCCCTTCTGCCCGCGGAACCGCCCCGCGTCAAGCCCCCGCGGTGCCGAAGACCGAAGCCGGGTGGCCATGCGACCGGGGTCCGCGAGGGGTCGGTGCAGGAACCGCCGTGGTTCCGCGACGTCCGGTCGAACTGCCTCGGGTCCGGTCCGTCGAGCTGCCCGGCCCGGCACGCCTGCCGATCGCGCTCCGATGGGATCAGGCCGCCGACCGCCGCAAGCGGGCCGTCCACCGGCGGATCGTGCTGCCGCTCCGAGACGACGCAGGCCCGATCCAGCGCCTCGTGCTCTTGCTCCGTCGCACCGTCCCGCCGGCAGGACCTGTCGATGCCTCGGGAGACCCCTTCGACGCCGCCGCCCGGTCCGACCGGCGCCGCTCCGACGCTTCCGGCGTGGCGCACTCGTGTTTCGGCGGGCGGATCCCGTCGCGCGAACGGTTCGACCGCTCTCGAATGTCGCCGACCGGAAGCTGCGAGCCACGCCCGGGTCGGCGCAGCCGCTACGGACCGAGACGCGAACCCACCGACCGACGGCACAAGGCCGGCGGACGCCGCAACGGGCCCTCGCTCCGACCGCGCCCGTACGCTGCACGGGCCGTCGGGCGAAATGCGAGACGGAATGCGCTACGCGGGGCTCGCAGCGCCGGGCTCGGCCGGCTTGATGGTGCCGGCCGGAGGCGCCGCGGGGTCGTCCTCTTCGTCGGCCGTCGAGGCGCGGGCGGCACGGAGCTTCTGGAAGTCCTTGTCGTTGCGGGACGCGACCGCGCAGAGCGTCCGGCGCAGAGCCTTGAGGTCGGCGTCGAAGGCGGCGCCGGTGGTGCGCACGGTCTGCAGGAGGTCCTGGTACCGCTTGTCCGCGGCCTCGGCCTCCGACCACTCCCGCGCGGCGGCCTCGATCGCCGGTCCGAGGTCGCCGAGGGCGGCATCGCGATACGGCAGCGGCTCGCCGGCCGCGGTGCGATGGAGGTCGATGACGACCTGGAACCGGTCGGCATCGTCGATCACGTCATCCGGGACGCTGGGTTGGTCGCCGAACTCGCCGGCGATGAAGCCGCTCACGTCGCGGGCGACGAGCGGCACCCAGGCCTGCATCTTCCGCAGGAGTGCGCCGACGGCGTTGCGACCCTCGGCGAGTTCCTTGCGGTAGCCCCCGGCGTAGCGCGCGGCCTCGTCGTACGCCTGCATGAAGGCGCGGGCGTTGGGCACGACGGTCCGCTCGTAGGCCGCAATCGCGGTGGACGCGGCCTTGCGTCGTTCGATCACACGCACGGTTCGTCCGCCCAGTCGCCGGAGTTTCCAAAGAGATGTGCTTGGCATGTGGCTGTCCCTCCTCCCTGAAAGCCATGACGCAGTCGTCGGGCACCTTGCCCGGTTTCCCGGCCGGATGGGACATCCCCGGCGGCCCGATGTCAAGCCCGGATCGTGCCGCGGTCTTCACCGCTCGGTCCGTCGGCAGCCCAGGCTGCCTGTCCAAGTGTGCAGGTACCGACATGCCAGTAGCGGAATTCGACCGCGCCTTCCAAGAAAACGCGACGACATTTCGCTCGACCACGCTACTACTGTGTGGAGGGCGAACGTGTTGCCGGTGACGATGGGGGCCGATTGGCTTCTCGTGGCGGCCCCGACGTTCGAGCGGGCGCGGAGAACAGCCGCGTCGCTGGTCGAGTTCCAACCATCTGTGTACGTGCTGGGCGCGCGAGAAAGGCCGATAACCCCGCCAAGCGACCCGAGGATCCCGCGGCTCGTGGTTCTCGACCTGCATCCCTGTGACGCGTCCTCGCGCCGCATGGTGGAGGCGATCCGAGACGCCGGACTCTGCCGACCCACCGTGGCCCTCACACCACACCGACTGGCGTGGGTGGGCGACGAAACCGTGCAGGTCGGAAGCCTCGCCGAGCTGCGGGCGTTCGTTCGCGGCTGGCGTGTGGGCCTGCGCCTTGGACATGGTCCGCGCAGGCCCATCGACGAGGAGGCCTGGTCGTCGTCCCCTGTCGTGCGCATCGACGGCATCCGGACAGTGCCGGTGGCCGGTTCCGAGGAGATCGTCGGATTCGGCGACGCGATCCGAAGGCTCCGCAGACTCGTCGAGAAGGCGACCCGGTGCGAATCGACCGTGCTGCTCACCGGAGAGACGGGTGTCGGGAAGGAGCGCATCGCTCGTTTGCTGCATCGGCTCGGGCGCCGGCGCGACGGACCCTTCGTCGCGGTGAACTGCGGAGCGATGGCCGAGTCGCTCCTGGATGCAGAGTTGTTCGGACACGAGCAGGGGGCCTTCACGGACGCCCGTCGGGCTCGGACCGGCCTGCTCGTCTCGGGAGACGGCGGAATGGTTTTCCTGGACGAAGTCGGCGAGATGCCGCCTGCGATGCAGGTCAGGCTGCTCCGTGCACTTCAGCAACGGTCAGCACGGCGGGTTGGCGGGTTGGTGGAAATCCCGTTCGACGCCCGGGTCGTCTCAGCGACGAACCGACCTCTTGAAGAACTGCTGCGCCAGGGACGACTGCGCAGCGATCTCTACTACAGGCTGGCGGTCGTGAAGATCCACGTTCCCGCTCTTAGGGATCGCGGTGCCGCGGACATCCTGCTGCTCGCGGAGGAGTTCCTGCGGGAACTCGCCCTCGCTGCGGGCCGCCTGGATCCGCCCGAGCTGTCGCCGTCTTCCCGGGTCGTCCTCGTTCGACATGGTTGGCCCGGAAACGTCCGCGAACTCCGGAACTGCATGGAACGGGCCGTGGCGTTGGCCGAGGGTCCGCTCATCGAGCCAGATGATCTGCAACTCGATCCCGCGCCCGGTGCCGCCGACGACGAGGCGTCCACCGAAACGGAGGGGCGAGGATCGGCATTCGGACGGCGGGGATCCGGCGTCGCGTCATTCCAGCCGGGCAATCGGGTCCACCAAGGCGTGCGGGACGAGCAAGTCCTCGAAGCGATGCAACGGGCTGCCGGGAACAAGTGCAAGGCGGCGCGTCTGCTCGGTGTGGCGGCGAAGAGGGTCCACCGGCGGTTGCGGGCGATGCAGGGTCGATCGTCGGACTGACGAACCGTGGAAGCGGATTCGCCTGCGACACCGGCGCGACGCGTGGCCGGCGGCACGCCGGGGCGCGGTCGGCCAGGCGCGGCCACGCGCTGCGGCCGATCGTCCGATGGGACAGAGGTCCCAAGCATGGGACAGCAGTCCCACGGTTGGTGTCCCACCCCACGATGGTCCCGGCTTGGGACCCGGTCTCGCGCGGGCTCCCGGCGATCATCGACACCTTCCGCTTCTCCCGTGAATGACCAGTCGGAGGGTCGCGGACCGCGGTGACGACGGGAGTTCGCGCCCGGGGCCGACGGCCTTGGCACGGGATCTGCCTTGTGCCCGGGGTCAACTGGACGCACCGCGGGGGTGCCCAGAGCGGTCGCCGGTCCCGGCGACATGGAGGGCGAGATGTCGGGTCACATTCGTTCGCTTCGCTTTTGGATGCCTGCAGCCTTCACCTTGGGGATGATGGTCCTCGGCGTGCCGGCGCGTTCGGCGGCCCAGACCACGTGCGACGTGACGTCCTGCGCCGACGACAACGTCTGCTACATCGACTGCCCGACCGACTCCGAGGACTACATCGTCTTCGGGAAGGTCGAGTTCTTCGTCGGCTACCCGTGGGGTTGGCTACCCGCCGGAATTGGCATCTGCCAGTGGGAGAACGACTGGTACGCGAAGGGCGACTGCCTGGGATGCCTGTACGTCACCACGGATCCGTACCGGTACAGGATCGAGGCCGGCTACTTCGAGGACTCGGACTCCTACTCTGACGTCGTTCGACTCGCGGATGCCAGCTACGAATCCTGCACGGAGGACGGCGGCACCCAATGGCGGATCATCAAGTCGGAACTGCCCGACAGCACCGACACCTACCAGTTCTACGGCGGCGGCGGCGCGGACGACCTGTACTGCTGCGATGTTGCCAATCCTACGGCATCGGACTGTATCTCGAATGCATGCGTCTTGTACGGCGGATACGGACTCGACTACCTGATGGGAAGCACGAACGCCGACTACCTCCACGGCGGCTCGGACCGAGACGATATCTGGGGCTACGCGGGCAACGACCGGCTGTACGGCGAGTCGGGCAACGACCGGCTGTACGGCGGCGCCGACAACGACTACCTGTCCGGCAGTCTCGGCAACGACATTCTGTGGGGCGATGAGGTGTCCAGCACCGGTTCCGGCGCTGCCGACGATTTGTACGGCGGAGACGGCACCGATTCGCTCTACGGCGAGCAGGGTTGCGACTACCTCCACGGCGGGGAAGGCAGCAGCGACTACTGCAAGTGCGGCTACTCGAACACCTTCGGCGAGGGGACAGCGACTAGTGGACCAGGAACCGCCTACTGCGAGACCGTGTTGTACTGCCCCGGTTGCTTGACCTAGGAGCCTGTCGGGAAAAAGTCGAGCGCGCGGTCGGTTTCTTGTATGGCGACGGCCGACGCGGCGTTGGTGGGCGGATTCTTCGATCATTCCGATCACTTGGAGATCGCTGTCGTTTCAGTGGACAGGATGGGCTGGCCTTGGTGTACTTCGGGCATGGCGAAGGGTTTTCTTCCGTACGAGGTTGATCAGCGTCTCCTGCTCCCGCCGGATCTTCGAGAGTGGCTACCAGAAGGTCACTTGGCGTTGTTCGTGCTCGACCTGGTGCAGTGTTAGCGCCCGCGCTTGGCTGGAGTAGTCGGCTCACATTCGTCGAGAGTGCGGG
>CAZMRP010000185.1:0-8444 GCA_964568275.1 uncultured Myxococcales bacterium | reverse complement strand
CGCGCTCTCCGCGCCTCCGCGGTTCATCCCCCCCGTCCCCCCCTTGCCCCCTTCCCCTTCTCCCGCCTACCATCCGGTCCCATGACCAGGAACATCCCGAACCGCCGCCGGCTCCTCGCCGCCGGCTTGCTGCTCGCCGCCGTGCCCCTCGCCGCCCCCGCCGCCCACGCCGTCTCCGCCCGCTGGGCCTACGAGAATGCCTACGACAACGTCGCCGTCGGCGATTGGTACCGCGACTCCAACAACGAAACCGCCACCCTCGCCTGGGGCGAGTCCTACGTCATGATGTCCCTCGCCGCCATGTATCGCGCCACCCGCGATCCCATGTACCTCGACCGCCTCGCACACCACGTCGAGGGCGTCCTCGCCCAGCGCGACGACAACCGCGGCGTCGCCGATTACCGCGGCGTCTCCGGCGCCTGCTGGCGCAATACCTCCTACCAGCCCGCCGACGAACCCTACTGCTACGCCGTCCACTCCGGCATGCTCGCCTACCCCATGGCCGAGTTCGCACGCCTCGTCGCCGCCGACCACCTCGAGGACGAACTCGCTCCCGACGGCGAGTCCTACGCCGACAAGGCCGCTCGCTACCTCGCCGCCGCCCGCCAAACCGCCGCCTACCACGACGACGAGTGGAACGCCGCCGGCTACTACGTCTTCCGGCCGTCCGCCTCCTTCCTCACCCACGCCGGTCGCGACCAGCCGCTCAACCAGTCCAACGCCATGGGCCGCCTGCTCCTCGCACTCCACGCCGCCACCGGCGAATCCTCCTACCACGACAAGGCCGCCGCCCTCGCCGGCCGCCTGCGCGCCCAACTCACCACCGACGCCGCAGCCGCCTACGTCTGGAACTACTGGGGCGGCGCCTACGCCCCCTACGGCGAAGACGTCTCCCACGCCGGCATCAACGTCGGCTTCGCACTCCTCGCCGCCGACCACGACGTGACCTTCGGCCCCGCCGATACCGAACGCTTCGCCGCCACCTTCGTCCATCACGTCTACGTCGATGACGATACCTTCAGCGATTACGTCGGCGGCGGCTCCGTCAACGGCTCCAGCTACCGCCCCCAGGTCGGTCGCTGGCTCCCACTGTCGACCACCCGCTCCTCCGTCTACGCCGCCGTTCGAGACCTCTACGACAACGACTACCCCCCAGACGGCATCGGCTCCGGCTCCCTCCTCCTCGCCTGGGCCTACCTCGCCGAGTTCGAACCGCCGCTCTGCCCGTTCTTCTTCTAC
The DNA here is from genome assembly GCA_964568275.1 of uncultured Myxococcales bacterium. Taxonomy (GTDB): domain Bacteria; phylum Myxococcota_A; class Polyangia; order DRWM01; family JAAZOP01; genus JAAZOP01. Next base: position 7,205 of record CAZMRP010000185.1, on the reverse strand, counting down.
CACGTCGATTGGGACGACCAGGGCGACCACCGCCAAGCCACCGCCTACGGCGCCAACATCCTCACCGTCCCCCCGGACTTCGAACACCCCTGCCTGATCCCTCTCGACGTCGATGCCCCACGCGCCACCGAAGTCCAACAGTGGGACGGCGCCGCCTACCACCGCGTCGCCTCCTGGCAGCCCACCGCAGGCTTCGCCCGCCGCCACGTCCCCTACGAGCCCCGCTGGCCCTTCCCCTACTCCAGCGGCGCCGTCCTGTTCCAGTTCGCCGATACCTTCGTCGCCGGCGACGGAATCGTCGTCCGCGAGCCCGTCGAACCGGAACTGCCCGCCATCTCCTCCACCCCGCCGCCCACCGCCGAGCCCGGCGCCGACTACGTGTACGCCGCCGCCGGCAACGGCACCCCGCCCCTCTGGTGGTCCCTCACCCTCCGCCCCACCGGCGCCCGCGTCGATGCGGCAAGCGGAACCCTGCGCTGGACCCCGACCACCGAGGGAGAGTTCTCGTTCACCCTCCGCCTCGAGAACGACTACGGCCACACCGAACAGTCGTTCGCCATCCGCGTCGGCGGTGGCGCCGACGCCGACGCCGACGCCGACGCCGATGCCGACGCCGACGCCGACGCCGGCGCCGACGCCGAACCGGACGGGCTCGACCCCGGCGATACCGAGCCGCAGGACGACGCGCCGACCGATTCGACCGACACCACCGACGCACGACCCGACGCCGAGGTCCCTACCGACCCCGACGGCGGGTGCGCCTGCGGCACGACCGGAAGCCCGAACGCAACACACGCCGCCTGGCTCGCCGCCGGGCTCGCCTGCACGGTCTGGATGACGTCGGCGCGGCGCTCCCGCCGCGGCCGTCGATAGGGGAAGTGGGGAAATGGCTGACGAGAAGAAGCCCGGAGCGCGACCCTCGATTCGTCCGACCGGAACCGCCGGCGGCACCGCCAAACCCGCCCCAGGGCCCACGGGAAAACCGGGGCCCACCGGCGCGAAACCCGGTGCGACCGGCGGCGCTCCCCCAAAAACCACCCCCGGCGGCGCTCCCCCAAAAACCACCCCCGGCGGCGCTCCCGCAAGACCCGCAGCCCCACCGGCCCGCCCCGGCGCTCGGCCGTCCGCCGTCGCCCCGCCGCCCGCCGGCGCACACTCGCGACTCCCCGCACCCAAACCCGGGCCCGTCGTCGATGACCTGCCCGAGATCGACTTCGACGACCTCGTCGCCACCTCCCCGGTCGCCATGGCCAAGGACGCCGAGCCGAAACAGACCGCCGCGCCCGCCGCCTCCACGCCCAAACGCCCGCCGCCGAGCCGCCCGTCGACCCCGCCGCCCCCTCCGGGCGGCGCCCGACGCGCCTCCGTCCCCCCGCCCCCACCCCCAGGCGCCGTGCCCCCACTCTCCCCCGCCGCCGCCGAGGCCGAAGTCGCCTTCCTCGAAGACGAGATCCGCGCCGTCGCCCCGGCCGACCGCCGCCGCGCCGCCTTGCTCCACCTCGAGATCGCCCGGCTCCTCGAAGGCTCCGGCGCACCCCCGTCCAAGCTCGAGGCGCGCGTCAAACAGGCCGCCGAAACCTGCCCCGACCTCGCCCTCGCCCAGCGCACCCTCCGCCGCTTCCTCCGACGCCGCAAGGCCTGGGACGATGTCCTCCAGTCGATCGATCGCGAACTGCTCGCCACCGCCGACGCCGGCCCCCGCGCCGTCCTGCTCGTCCTCCGCGGCCGCCTCGTCCGCGACGCCCTCCGCCGACCCGACGCCGCCGACGACTTCGACAAGGCCCAGTCCCTCGCCCCCGCCGACCCCTCCGCCGTCGAGGCGCTCCGCGTCCTCCACGCCACCGAAGGACAGTGGGCCAAGGCCGCCGCCGCCCTCGAACGCGCCGCCGCCGCCGCCCAACCCGAACGCGCCATCGACCTGCGCCGCGAGGCCGCACTCCTGCGCGAACACGCCCTCGAGGAACCCACCAACGCCCTCGGCCTCTGGGAACTCGTCCTCGCCGCCGCACCCACCGAACCCCAGGCCCTCGCCGCCGTCGAACGCCTGTTCGCCGCCGCCGGCCGCTGGCTCGATCTGTGCGAAACCCTCGTCCGACTCGCTCAGGCCACCTCCGACCCGGCTACCAAACACGCCGCCTTCCTCCGCGCCGGCTTGCTCGCCGCCGAACGACTCGGCGATACACCGCGCGCCGTCGATTGGCTCGAACAGGCCGCCCGCGTCCGCCCCGACGACCCGGAACCACTCGACGCCCTCGCCGAAACACACCGCCGCGCCGGCGACGCCGCCAACTGGGAGGCCGCCCTCGCACGCCGCGCCACCCTCGCCGCCGGACCAGACGAACAGGCCGCCTTCGCCGTCCGCCGCGCCCACGTCCTCGCCGAACGACTCGGCCGAAGAACCGAAGCCGTCGCCCTCCTGCGACAGGTCCACGCCGACCTGCCCGCCGACCCCGCCGTCACCCAGGCCCTCCTCGCCCTGCTCGGCGCCGAAGGACAAGGCGGCGAACGCGTCGCACTCCTCCTCCTCGAAGCCGAACGGATCGCCGAACCCGGCACCCGCGCCGATGCCCTGTTCCGCGCCGGCGAAGCCTGCGACCGCGACCCCGCCGCCGCCGACGCCGCACGCTCCGCCTACCAACGCGCCCTCGAGGCCGTCCCCGAACACCGCCCCGCCTTCGAGGCCCTCCAACGCCTCCTCGAACGCGCCGGCAACTGGAAAGGTCTGGCCGAACTCCTCGCCCGTCGCGTCGCCGTCGCCGCCGATGACCCCGAACGACGCTCCCTCCTGCGACGCCTCGCCGCCGTCCGCGAAGAACGTCTCCAGGACCCCGACGGCGCCCTCGATGCCCTCGAACGACTCCGCGAACTCCACCCCCAGGACTCCTCCGTCCTCCGCGACCTGCAACGCCTCTACGCCGCCACCGGCAAATGGGCCGAACACGCCGCCCGCCTCCGCGCCGAAGCCGAACAGGCCGCCGGCGCCGACGCCCGCGCCCAGCTCTTCTGGCGCACGGGCACCACCCTCGAGGAACGACTCGACGACGAACCCGGCGCCCGCGCCGCCTTCGAAGCCGCCGTCCAGGCCAAGAGCGACCACCGCCCCGCACTCGAAGCCCTCGCCCGCCTCGCCGCACGCGCCGGCCGCTGGGCCGATCACCTCCAGCTCGTCGACCGCGCCCTCGCCGGACTCCCCGCCGCCGAACAGGCCGAACGCCTGCTCGCCGCCGCCCGCATCGCCGCCGAAAAACTCGGCGACGAACGCGACGCCGTCGCCCGCTGCCGCCGCGCTCTCGAAGGACACCCCGGTCACCCGGCCGCCCTCGAACAACTCGCCGCACTCCACGAACGTCGCAAGGAATGGCGCGAACTCGCCGAGGTCGCCGCCGTCCTCGCCTCCGTCGAAGCCGACCCGCCGCGCCAGGCCGCCGTCCGCGTCCGCCTCGGCGACGTCCTCGCCGAACGACTCGAACAGCCGTCCGAAGCCGAGGCCCAGTACCGTCAGGCCCTCGCCGCCGTCCCAGGACACGAACCCGCCTTCCTCGGACTCGAACGCGTCCTGCTCCGCACCGCCGATTGGCCCGCCCTCCGCGAAACCTATCGCGCCGCCGCCGATGCCCTCCCCGAAGGGCCCCAGCGCGTTCCCTGGCTCCGCAAACTCGCCACCGTCCTCGCCTGGCGCCTCAACCGACGCCGCGAGGCCCTCGGCGTCATGGACCAGCTCCTCGCCCTCGCTCCCGACGACCGCACCGCCCTCCGCGACGCCCTGCTGCTCCGCGTCGCCGATAAACAGTGGCGCGAAGCCGCCGAACTCCTCGCTCGCCTCGGCGCCCGCGCCGAAGACCCCGCCCTCGCCTCCGCCTACCTCAAGGAGGAAGCCTCCCTCCGCGAGGCCCAGCTCCGCCAGGAAGCCGGCGACCGCCTCGCCGCCGCCCTCGAGCTCAAACCCGACGACCCCGAGGCCATCACCCTCTGCGCCGAAGCCGCCGCCGACTCCGTCGCTCCCGCCATCCTCCTCGCCCGACAGCTCGGCGCCGCCACCGACCCCGCCGAACGCGCCCTGCTCCGCCTGCGCCTCGCCCTCGCCATGCAGGACGCCGGCGAGGAAACCGCCCTGTTCGGCGTCGCCGACATGGCCGCCCGCGAAGCACCCAGCTTCCTCCCCGCCGTCCGCCTCGCACGACAGGCCGCCGAAGCCCAACAGGACTGGCGCCGCGTCGTCGAACTGCTCGAACAGGAAGGCGACCCCGAAACCACCGCCCGACCCGCCGCCCGCGTCGAGGCCCTCGTCCGCGCCGCCGAACTCTGCGTCTCCCAGCTCGGCGACCCCGCCCGCGGCCGCGGCCTCCTCCAACGCGCCTTCGACGCCGGCCCCGACGACGAACGCGTCACCACCGCCCTCGGCGCCCGCCTCCGCGCCGACGGCGATTGGCCCCGCCTCGGCCGCATGCTCCGACGACACGCCGGCGCCCTCGAACCCACCCGCCGCGCCCCCGCACTGTTCGAGCTCGCCCAGGTCCTCCGCGAACACCTCGAGTCCCCCGCCGACGCCGCCGGCGTCCTCGAGGAACTCCTCGCTACCTCACCCCGTCACGCCCAGGCCCTCGTCATGCTCGGCGAACTCCGCGCCGCCAACGAATCGTGGCAACAGGCCCTCGAAGCCTTCCGCCTCGCCGAACGCGAATTGCCCGAACGCGACGCCACCTGGCGCCGCATCCGCCTCCAGCGCTGCGATATCCTCATCGAACGGCTCGGCCTGTGGCCCGAGGCCGAACAGCTCCTCCGCGATGCCCTCGGACCCGACGGCCGCGACCCCGAACTGCTCCGCAGACTCGCCGCCGTCCTCCGCCGCGCCCAGAACTGGGCCGCCCTCGAGGATACCGTCGCCCGCCTCGTCGCCGTCGAACCCCCCGAACGCGCCGCCGAAGAATGGATCGAACTCGCACGCCTCGCCCGCGGCCGCCGCGACCACGCCCGCGCTGCCGAATGCTTCGCCCGCGCCGTCGTCCTCGCCGCCGAAACCCCCGCCGCACTCCTCGCCGTCCAGGAGTTCGCCCTCCGCGACCTCGGCGCCGATGACGCCGTCACCCTCCTCAAGGACGTCCTCTACCACCTCCCCAAACAGACCCAACGACGCAGCGGCGGCCTCCGCGCCCTCGTCGGACGCCTCCTCGCAGGACAGGGCCGCCTGATGGAAGCCGAAGCCGAACTCCGCGAGGCCGTCGAACTGCTCCCCGACGACGTCGAAGCCCGACTCACCCTCGCCCAGGTCTCCGGCGATAACGACGAGGTCCGCGTCAACCTGTTCGAAGCAGCACGCCGCGACCCGTTCCGTCCCGAAATCTACGTCGGCCTCGCCCGCATCGCCAACCGCGACCCCCGCTTCGCCGCCTGGGGCGGACCCGCCGCCCAGGTCCTCCAGGCCTTCGGCAACGCCGACCCCGGACACCAGGCCCTCGCCCGACAACACGCCGCACCCCTCGGCGACAAGCCCCTCCGCCGCGAACAACTCCTGCGCTGGGTCCTCCACCCCGCCGAGCCCCACGCCGCCGTCGAACTCCTCGCCGCCGCCGGCACCAAGCTCGGTCAACTCTACCCCCAGCCCGACTACGGCTCCCTCGAACCCCTCTCCCGCAACAACGCCGTCGGCGCCGAACTCGCCGCCGTCGCCAATACCTTCGGCTTCGAACGCTACGACGCCTTCGTCACCCGCCGCGCCGGCGTCACCGCGACCTTCATCCTCGACGACCGCGTCCGCGTCATCGTCGGTCCCGGCGTCTCCGGCTCCGACGCCGGCCTCCTCCGCTTCTACCTCGGCCGCGTCTTCGGCCTCCTCGCCGCAGGTCACGCCCTCGTCGTCCTCCTCCCACCCAACGAAACCAAACGCGTCCTCGACGCCGTCGCCGGACAACACGTCGAAGGACTCGGCGACCCCGCCATGGTCCAACGCGTCAACAAGGTCCTCGGCTGGAGCACCCGCCGCGGCCTCGCCGCTCAGGCCCGCGACTACGCCTCCCCCGCTCCCCCGGACCTCTCCCCCTGGCAGGCCCTCGCCACCCTCTCCGCCAACCGCGCCGGCCTCGTCGCCTGCGGCGACTTCTCCGCCGCCCGCAACGCCGTCCACGCCATGGCCGGCGTCCCCGCCGCCGCACCCACCGCCGCACCCCAGGCCTGGGACGCCTCCCGCCTCCTCCCAGCCATGGCCGATCTCTTGCAGTTCGCCGTCAGCCAGGAATACGCTGCCGTCCGCGCTCACGTGCTGTGACCGCATACCGCGACGCCGACTGCTCCCCCACCGCCGGCGGCTGGCACTTCGTCGCCGAGCCGGGACCGGGCCCCGTCGTCCTCTGCCCCGCCACCTGCAACACCATCGCCGCCGACGCACCGGACGTCCTGTTCGTCCTCGGCTGCCCCACCGTCACCGCTCCCTGAAACCGGAAACGGCCCTACCGGTACAGCACCACCCCGCCCGTCTGCACCCCCGTCGTCGGATCCCCCTCGACGTGCGACTCCAACCCCACCAGGAAGTCCCCCAGCCCGTCGCCGTCCAGGTCCGATAGCGGCACGATCGAACTGCCGAACGCGTCGTTCGACGCCGCCTCCGGCGCGCACAACAACTCCGCCGACTCGGCGAAGATCCCGTCGACACCCAACGCGTACACCGCCACCACCCCCGTCCCCGCCCGCGCCCCGTCGCAGTCGCCGTACTTCATCCCCACCAGCAGCGCGCCACGCCCCGCCCCGAAGTAGTCCGGCACGAACCCCAGCGCGTTGGCGAAACCCACGTCCGCAGTCCCCGCCGGCGGCTGCAACCGCTGCGGCACCGTCGCCTCGAAACCCGATACCCCCGCCGTCCATACCAGCACCGCACCCGTCGTCCCACCGTCCACCCAGCCCGGCGCCCCCACCGCCACCAACGTCCGCCCAACCGCCTCGAACACCGCCAACGACGTCCCCGCCTGCACCTCCTCCGTCGTCCCAGGCGCCAGCGTCGCCGACGGACCCGCCGTCCAGTCCGTCCCACCCCCGTACACCAGCACCCCACCCGTGTGCGGGTCGCTCAGCCGCCCACCCGCGATCAATCCCCACCCCCCCCCCCACAGGCCCGATGAACCCTCCCCCTCCACGCCCTGCCACGCCCTCCCCCACCCGGCGTACTGCCGGTTGACCGTCTCTTCCGGCGGCCCCAATACCCGCGTCCCCTTCTC
>CAZMRP010000184.1:0-8450 GCA_964568275.1 uncultured Myxococcales bacterium | reverse complement strand
CCGAGGTGACCGAGCCGGACTCGTTCGCCTTCGCCGACGGGTTCGCCGACACGGCGTACACCATGCAGCCGGGGACGTTCGACTCCGGCGGACTGGTCGTGCTTCGCGGGGGCACGGCGCCGTGGGCCGCGGTCTGGCCGGTCTACGAGGCACTCGGGGGCGCCGGCGACGGCCGGACCGTCACCGGCGTCGGCGACCACCGCGGGCGGGGCTTCGCCACCGTGGCCGTCGGAGACCCGCCGAGCGACCCGACCTGCCCGCGCGGCGCGGTGATGCTGTACGACGGCTCCGCGGATCTTTCCGACGTCGAGTGGAACGGGTTCGACGCGGGCGGCGACTGGACCGAGTGCCGCGGCGAGTTCGGCCGCGCCGTCGCAGCGCCGGGCGACGTGAACGAGGACGGGTTCGACGACATCCTGGTGGGCGACGGCGACTACCCCTACCCCGACCCGACCGCGCAAGCGCTGGTCTACTTCGGCCCGCTGCCGCCCGGCTGGCCGGGGATCGCCGAGCCGACGGTGCTCGGCCGCGCGACGGAACGCGACACCGGCTTCGCCGAGGCGCTGGCGGGCGCGGGGGACGTCAACCGCGACGGCCACGTCGATCTGCTCGTCGGAGCCCCGCGCGAGGGGGGCTTCGGCCGGGTCCACCTGTACCTCGGCGCGGGCACGACGGCCGGCTTCGAGGAGCTGATCCTCGAGGCGCCGGTCGGCGCCCCCGCCGGTTTCGGCGCGGCGGTGGCCGGCGCCCGTGACGTGAACGGCGACGGCTACGACGACGTGCTGGTCGGCGCGCCCGGCGCGGGTGACGAGGTCGGCGCGGCCTATCTCTACCTGGGCGGCGCTCCGCCCGCGACGACCCCCGCGCTGGTGCTGCGGGGCCGCGACCCGGGCGACCGCTTCGGCGCCGCCGTGGACTGACCGCACGGAGGAGCCCGCGCCCCGCGGGCGCGGCGGGCCGCCCCGGCTCAGTACTCGGCAGGAAGCTGCTTCAGCTCGGCCGCGGTGAACACCGGGCCGTCCTTGCAGACGTAGACCGGGCCGATGTTGCAGCGGCCGCACTTGCCGATGCCGCACTTCATGCGGTTCTCGAGCGTGGTGTAGATCCGGTCGTCGGGGAAGCCGAGCTTCTGCAGCACCGGCAGCGTGAACTTGATCATGATCGGCGGGCCGCAGATGATCGCGTAGCTGTCCAGCGCCGACGGACGGGCCTTCTCGACGATCGTCGGCACGAACCCGACCTCGCCCTTCCAGTCCTTGGTCTCGCCGCCCGGGTCCACCGTCTGCCAGAACTTCACGTCCTTGCGCGCCGCCCACTCGGCCAACTCCCGCTTGTAGACCAGGTCCGCCACGCTGCGGGCGCCGTAGACGATCGTCACGTCCTTGAACTTGTCGCGCAGGTCGAGCGCGTTCCAGATCACGCAGCGCACGGGCGCCAGGCCGATCCCCCCGGCGATGAACACCAGGCTCTTGCCGTACCACTTCTCGAGCGGGAAGGCGTTGCCGTAGGGTCCGCGAAAGCCCATCGTGTCGCCGACGTTCAGCGACCGCAGCCCGCTCGTCACCTTCCCCACCGTCTTGAAGCTGCACTCGATGTAGCCCTTGCGGGTCGGCGACGAGGCGATGCAGAAGGTGCATTCGCCCTGCCCGAAGGCCGAGTACTCGCCGAACTGCCCGGCCTTGAAGTCGAACTTCGCGGCCGTCTGCGGGTCCTTGAACGCCAGTTTGAGCGTCCGCGTGTCGACCGTCTCGTCGATCACCTCCTCGATCCGCATCAGGAACGGCTGGTAGACGTTCATGGCGCACCTCCCGCGGCGAGGCGGTCGAGCGCGGTCAGCACCTGCAGCAGGTCCATTCCGCCGCCGCAGCCGCGCGCGCAGCGCCCGCAACCGGTGCACAGCAACTGCTGGAACCGCTGCGGATAGATCGAGAACTTGTGCAGCACCCGTTGCCGCATCCGCGCGTTCTGGTCCGCGCGCGGGTTGTGCCCCGAGGCGTGGATCGTGAACTTGGAGGTCTGGCAGGTGTCCCAGTTGCGCCGCCGCGTGCCGTGGTCGAAGCGATCCGGCTCGTCGACGATGTCGAAGCAGTGGCAGGTCGGGCAGAGCGTGGCGCACGCGCCGCAACCGTGGCAACGCAACGCCAGCCCCTTCCAGAACGGATGCTCGAAGTTCGTTCCCAGCCACTTGGTGATGCGCTCCGGCGAGGCCTGGAGGTTCTTCCCGACGGCGGCCCGGGCCGCGGCGCGGTTCTCCTGCGCCTGGGCCGTCGCCTCGGCGGACGGGTCGCCGAACCGCTTCGCGTGCTGCGTCAGCAGCGCCTCGCCCTTCGGCGTCGCCGCCTCGGCCAGGTACCCGCCGGGGGCGGGCACCAGCAGCAGGTCGGAGCCGCGGGTCGCGTCGGGCCCCAGCCCGACCGTGGTGCAGAAGCAGCTCGCGTCCGCCGGCCCGGAGCAGGCCAACGCGACGATCGTCGTCGCCTCGCGGCGCCCGAACCACAGCTCGTCGCGATAGTCCCAGCCCATCACCTTGTCCAGCGCCTCCACCGCGGCGGCGTCGCACGGGCGGACGCCGAGCAGCACGCGCGGGCCGAACTTCGTCGGGACCTCCTGCAGCTCCACGTCGTTCTTCCGCTGGCGCCAGTGGAGCAGCGGCTCGGTCGGCGGGAAGAAGAACTCCTTGAGCGGCCGGCGGGGCAGGCCCGGTCCGGGCGCCAGCTCGTCGGCCCGGGCCAGCGCGGCGTACTCGAAGCGCTCGCCCTGCGGCCCGGCGCGGCGCGTGGGACCGGCGACGAAGGTACCCGCGGCCAGCAGGTCGCCCGCCAGGCCGCGCAGGTCGGATTCGCGGATGAACTTGACGGTGCTCACAGGATGAACTCCTGCTCGTCGTCCAGCCGGTAGGCGCCGATCGGAGCCGGCACGCTCGGGTCGTCGGTCGGACGGTACCCGAACCGTGCCTGCACGACCTGCGCGACCTTCCGGGAAATCAGGTTGAGGGGGATGTCGGCGGGACAGACCCGCTCGCACTCGCCGCAGTCGACGCAGCGCCCGGCCATGTGCATCGCGCGGGCGATGTGCCAGGCCAGGTTGCCGCGGGGGTGCGGCGAGCTTTCCAGCCACTGGGGCTGGGTCTTGTCCGCCAGGCAGCGCTCGCAGAAGCACAGCGGACAGACCTCGCGGCAGGCGTGACAGCGCACGCAGCGCGCCAGCTCCGCGGTCCAGAACGACCAGCGCTCCTCGGGCGACAGCGCCGCCAGCTCGGCCAGCTTCGTCTCGCGACGCGAGGTGCCGGGCGGCGCGGGCGGGAGCGGGCCGACCAGGTGATCGACGAGCTTCGGCTCGCGCACCTCGCAGCCGACGCACTTGTCGGCCACCGTCCCGGCCGTCAGCTCGGCGTGGGCGGTGTCGGCGACGACGCCGCCGCAGCGCACGCCGATCAGCACCACGTTCTCGCGCTGGATCTGCGTCTCGCGGAGCAGCGCGGCCGCCGCACGCGCGTCGCACCCCTCCCGCACGACGGCGGGCTGGCCGGCGCCGACGACCAGCTTGCGGCGCGGCGAGAGGTAGGTCGCCAGGTTCTGCACGCAACGGTGGTCGAACATCAGCCGGTCGCAGCCGGCGGCGTCCGTGACGAACGCCGGCCGCGGGCCCCGCGGCCCGGCCTCGTAGCCGATCACCAGCTGGACCGTCCCCTCGGCCAGCAGCTTCTTCGCCAGGTCCCGTAGCTCCTGCATGGCCTACTCCGCCCCCAGCTTGCGGTAGCCGTCGAACGGACCGACCTCGCGCGCCCGGGCCACCGCGTCGTTGACCACCTCGGACCACTTCTTGCCCTCGGAGGCCGAGACCCAGGAGAAGGTCAGCCGCCGCGGGTCGACGCCGAGGAACTCCAGCAGCTCGCGGAACACGGCGAACCGCCGGCGGGCGTGGTAGTTGCCCGCGGTGTAGTGGCAGTCCGCCGGATGGCAGCCGCTCACGATCACCCCGTCCGCCCCGCGCTCGAAGGCCTTGACGATGAAGTGCGGGTCGATCCGCCCGGTGCAGGGCAGCCGGATCATCCGCACGTTGGCGGCCATCTGGATCCGGCTGGTGCCGGCCAGGTCGGCCCCGGTGTAGGTGCACCAGTTGCAGACGAACGCCACCAGCTTGGGCTCCCACGCACCGGTGGTCCCGACGCCGGCGCCGCCCGCGGCCTGCGTGCTCGCTTCGCTCATGCTCGCCGCTCCGTTCCCGCCCTTACAGGGCGTTGATCGCCGCGTAGATCTGCTCGTCGGTGAACCCGTCCAGCTCCACCGCCTTCGACGGGCAGGTGGCCTGGCACGTGCCGCACCCCTGGCAGACCCCCTTGTTGACCTCGGCCACGACCTTGAGCAGGTTGCCCTTCTTGTCGCGCAGCTCCTTGCGCTCCACGGCGCCGTAGGCGCAGACCCGCTCGCAGTGGAAACAGCCGGCGCACAGCGCGGGGTCGACCCGCGCCACCAGCGGCTCACGCTCGAGCTGCTCGTTGCTGAACAGGCCGAGGATCTTCGAGGCGGCGGCGGAGGCCATCGCCACCGAATCGGGGATGTCGCGCGGGGACTGGCAGGCGCCGGCGACGAAGATCCCGGCGGTGTTGGTCTCCACGGGCCGCAGCTTGGGGTGCGCCTCGTTGATGAACCCGTGGTGGTCGTAGGACACCGACAGCCGCTGCGCCAGGGTCTCGATCCCCGGCTGCGGCCGCATCGCGGTCGCCAGCACCACCAGGTCGGCGTCGAGCTCGATCGGCTCGCCGGACAGCGTGTCGAACCCCTTGACCTTGATCGTCTCGCCGTCGCGGTACAGCCGCGAGACCCGGCCGCGCAGGTAGACCGCGCCGTCCTCCTCGATCGCCCGCCGCACGAACTCCTCGTAGCCCTTCCCCGCCGCGCGGATGTCCATGTAGAACACGAAGGCCTTCCCGTCGTGCACCTTGTGCCGGTACAGCATCGTGTGCTTGGCGACGTACATGCAGCAGATCTTCGAGCAGTACTCGATCCCCTTGGCCGCGTCGCGGGAGCCGACGCACTGCAGGAAGACGATCGTCTTCGGCTCCTTGCCGTCCGAGGGACGCAGGATCTTGCCGGACGTCGGCCCCGAGGCCGACGCCAGCCGCTCGAACTGCAACCCGTCGATCACGTCCGGGATCGTCCCGTAGCCGTACTCGCCGTAGCCCTTCAGCTCGGCGGTCGGCTGGTCCTGGCCCACCTCGTAGAGCTGGTAGCCGGTGGCGACCACCACCGCGCCGACCTCCTCGACCTCGAACCGGTCCTGCTGGTCGTAGACGATGGCGTCGCGGCCGCAGGCCTCCCGGCACTTGCCGCAGACGTCCTTCTTCACCCCCTTGGCCTTGCCCTTGAAGTAGGAGCAGTTGGCGCGGTCGATCACCGGGATGTTCGGCACGGCCTGGGGGAACGGGACGTAGATCGCCGTGCGCTTCCCGAGCCCCGCGTCGAACTCGCTGGGGATCTTCTTCACCGGGCAGGCCTTCTGGCAGGCCCCGCAGCCGTTGCACTTCGCCTCGTCGATGCTGCGCGCCTTGCGCCGGATCTTGGCCTTGAAGTTGCCGATGTACCCCTCGAGCGATTCGACCTCGCTGTAGGTCAACAGCTTGATCCGCGGATGCTGGAACACCTCGACCATCCGCGGGGTGAGGATGCACTGGCTGCAGTCGAGCGTGGGGAAGGTCTCCGAGAGCTGGCTCATGTGCCCGCCGATCGAGGGGCCCTTCTCGACCAGCACGACCTCGCGGCCGCCGTCGGCGATGTCGAGCGCCGCCTGGATGCCGGCGATGCCGCCGCCGACCACCAGCGCGCGCCGCTGGACCGGAATGCGGATCGTCTCGAGCGGCCGGTTGTGCTTGACCTTCTCGACGATGAAGCGCGTGAGGTCGATGGCCTTCGCGGTGGCCTGCGCGCGGTCCTCGTGGATCCACGAGCACTGCTCGCGGATGTTCGCCATCTCGCACAGGAACGGGTTGAGCCCCGCGCCGGCGCAGGCCCGGCGGAAGGTCTTCTCGTGCATGTGCGGCGAACAGGCGGCGACCACCACGCCGTCGAGCCGCTGCTCGGCGATCGCCTGCTTGACCAGCGCCTGGCCGGGGTCCGAGCACATGTACTTGTAGTCCTGGGCCACGACCACGCCGGGGTGCTCGCCCAGCGCGACCGCCACGCCCGGGGCATCGACCGTGCGGCCGATGTTCTCGCCGCAGTGGCAGACGAAGACGCCGATTCGCGACATCGCGTGCTCCTTCCCCGTCCCCTCAGGACTGCGGCGCGCTCGCCGCCGCCGGCGCCGCTCCCGCCGCCAGCAGCTCGATCACCGGCCGCGTGCTGACGAAGTGCCGCCCCAGCCCCAGCGCCGCCGGCTCGAGCCCCAGCGCCAGCCCCACGAGCTGCGTCAAGAACAGGATCGGCAGCCGCACCGGCTGCTCGCTGTGCGCCGCGATCGCCTCCTGCCGGAAGTCCAGGTTCGAGTGGCACATCGGGCAGCCGACGGCCACCGCCTGCGCCCCCGCCTTCGTCGCGTCCTCCAGGATCGCCCGGCCGAGACGCACCACGGAGCCGGTCCGCGAGAGCGACAGCCCGGCGCCGCAGCACTCGAGCTTCATCCGCCACTCCACCGGCGCGGCCCCGCACGCCGCCAGCACCTGCTCCATCGCCGTCGGCACCTCGGGGTCGTCGAACCCGACGACCTCCGGCGGCCGCAACAACAGGCAGCCGTAGTAGCCGGCGACCTTCAACGACCGGAGCGGCTGCTGGACCTGCTCCCGGAGCTTCGGCAGCAGCCCGACCAGCAGCTCGTTGATGTTGACCACCCGCACCGCGTTGGTGAACTTCGGCCGCTCGAGGATCCTGTGGACCCTGGCGAACATCGCCGGGTCCGCCGCCAGCGCGTGCCGCGCCGTCGCCAGCCGGCTGTAGCAGGCGGCGCACGGCGCCACCACCGTGTCGAAACCCTGCTCCTCCGCCAACGCCAGCGTGCGCGCCGGCAGCGCCAGCGACAGCAGGTGGTTCGTCGCGTGGGCCGAACTCGCCCCGCAGCAGGCCCAGTCCTCGAGCTCCACCAGCTCGAATCCCAGCGGCGCCGCCAGCGCCCGCAGGCTCTGGTCGTACTCGCGCGACGTGGCGTGCAGCGAGCACCCCGGGAAGTAGCCGTACCTCATTCGCCGCCTCCTTTGCCCTCCGCCGCGCAGGCATCGAAGATGCGACGCACGTCGGCCCGCCCCTTGATGTTCTTCGGCGCCAGCGGCAGCTTGCCCTTGACCATCATCCCCGGCGCCGCCAGCACGTCCGCGAACAGCGGCCCCCCGCGCAGCTTGAACCCCTTCACCAGCCCGAACTCGAACACCCGGCCGTGCGACCGGATCTGCTTCAGGAACGCCTCGTGGAACGCCCCGATGCGCCGCGGCGGCCGCGCTTCCTTGTCCCACCGCGCCTCCTGCAGCGCCAGCTCCCGCAGCGTGTCGATGATCCGCGCCGGGTCGACGCCGTTCGGACACCGCGCCGTGCACGTCTCGCAGGTCAGGCAGAACCACAACGACCAGTCGCGCAACACCGCCTTGCGGTCGAGCTGCACCTGCCGCAGCAGCGCGTGGGGCTTGGTCCCCATCTCCTCCGCCATCGGGCAGCCGGCCGAGCACTTCCCGCACTGGTAGCACTTCGCCACGTTCAGCCCGCTGGCCGCGCGGACCCGTCCCGAGAGCGACCGATCCTCGTGTGCTCCATGTCCTGTCACGTTGGCAGCTCGCTTTCCCGCCGGACGGCCTCACGCCCGACGCCCTGGTTCTCCCCCCGCGGCGGCATCAAGCCCGGCACTTACCACTACCTGGACGGAAGTCAAGGCCGGGTGACGCGCCGGGACGGCAACCGGCAACTATCGTGATCTCGACATGCTGGAACAACCGAGCTCCTGTGTCGCACGAAGTCCCGGAACGGGCGTCGACGCTCACCGGACCCCGGATTCCCCGCACTGGATCGAATCGGCCACCAACCCGATGCCGCCGAGCTGCCGCAGCTTGAGGAACCGCTCCCGGCCGAGGTACGCGGCGAGGTCCCGCAAGACCTCCTGCCGCTCCTGCCGGAGCCTGCGCCACGCCACCGGCGGCGTCTCGCGGCCGGCGAGCACCTCCTCCACGGCGACCCGCCGCTGGTCGCGGGCGGCACAGACGAAGTCGCGGACCCACGCCGACTCGACGGTGTTCATCCCGAGGCTCTGCTCGAGCATCCGGCGCGCGGTGTCGTCGCGCGCGGCCCGCGCCTCCTCGCGCCGCGTCGCCTCCAGCTGCATCGTGCGCTCCACCTCCTCCGCCCCCCGCCGCTCCAGCTCGGCGCGCACGTCGGGTCGAGCGAGGCAATCGAGCGCCGACGGCGCGACGTACGGCGCCGCCGGTTCGACCGGCGCGGCGGGTTCCGCCGCGGCGGTCTCGCACCGCCCGAGCA
>CAZMRP010000183.1:0-8452 GCA_964568275.1 uncultured Myxococcales bacterium | reverse complement strand
GCTGGCGGAGCCGCTCGCGACGGTCGGAGTCGAGGTTGCTCGCGACCGGCGGGGGTGCCGCCACGGCGCCGGGGACCCGGCCGTGCTGCTCGTAGAACGCGAAGGTCAGCTTCTGCCCGTCGGCGGTGCTGACGCGGTAGCCGTTGGGCGTGGTCCAGTGGCAGTTCCGGAACACGTACGACTGTCCGTTGAGGACCAGCTGATCGATCGAGCATCGGGGCATGGCGTGATCCTCCGTGCGCGACGCGCGTGCGCCGCTCCCCCGAGAAGCGGGCGCCATCCTAGCGCGAATCGTGCCGGAAGCACAGAAAACGACGGTGCAGCAATCCTGCGGTCCTGCCGGGGCGTCGACCCGTCCCGGAACAGCGGGCCATTGCATCGGCGCGAGGCGACGGTGCTTGGGTGAAAAGGAACCCGCACAGGTGTCCAGGTCCCGCAGGGCCGCGAGATCGCTGTTGACCCACCGACCCAACGTGCTATTAGGCCGAACCATGAAGGTTTCATCCTCCATGACCACGCGGGTGGTCATGCTCGTCCTGGCCCTCGCCGCGCTCGTCCCGATGCTCCGGATGCTCGACGGCGGGTTGTGGGAACCTTGGGAACTGCACCGGGCCGAAGCGGCCCGACTCGTGGCGGAGGGGGAGACGCCGGCCTGGGGCGTGCCGGAGATCGAGGGCGAGGGGGAGCGCCCGCCGCTGGCGACCTGGGTCACGGCGGCGGGGTTCGCCGCCGGCGGACCGGAAGTCGGCAACGGCAAGCTCGCGGTGGCGGCGTTCCTGCTGCTGTGCGTCGTCGCCGCGCTGTGGCTCCTGCAACCGGTGCTCAACTTCACCCGGACGTTCGGCGTCTTCGTGGTGTTCTTCGCCCTGCCGCTGGTGTTCTTCCAGGGAGCGTCCGCGGGCGGCGACGGTGTGGCGTTCGGCGCCTACGCGGTCGCCTTCGCGGGTCTCGTCCGGTTGCTCGAGACGCCGCCGCCGAGTGCTGGGCGACGGACCCGGGACCTGGCGATCGGGCTCGGCGCCACCGCCGTCGGGTTGGTGTTGTCGTACTTCGCGCTCGGCGCCGTCCTGGGCCTGGCGCTGCCGATCGGGGCTTCCGCGTTCACGGCCGCCCTGGGCGGCGGGTTGCGGCGTCCCGGCGTCTCGCCGACCGAGGACCGCGCGGCGTGGCTCCGGTTCGGTCTGCGGTGGGCGGCGGTGTTCGCGGCGCTGGCGCTGTTGGCCTGGTTCGTCGTGGCCGGCCTGGCTCACAAGCCGGTGGAGGAAACCGAACGCTTCACGCTCGCGCTCGGCGGCACGAAGACCCTGCTGCCGCTCGATACGTTCGACTCGCTGCTCAGCCGGATGGCCTACGTCCTGTTCCCGTGGTGCGCGTTCGTGCCGCTGGCGCTGGCCTGGGTGCTGCGGCCGCACGGGTCGGAGGAGGGCCCGGACGGCGCGCTCGGCGCGGCGCCGCCGGAGCGGACGCTGGCGCGCCATGCGGCGGTGCATCTGCTGCTGGGCTACGCGCTGGTGGCCTACTGGCACTGGCGGTTCCATCCGGCGCCGATGGTGTTCGCGTTCCCGCTGGCGCTGCTGGTCGCCGAGTACCTGGCGCACGCGCTGGAGGAGGGGCGGGGGCTGCGGCTCGCCGGCACGGTCACCGCGATCCTGGTGGTGCTGGTGCTGCGCGACTCGTTCGCGTTCCAGAAGGAGTTCCTGCAGATCATCGGCTTCCCCAAGCCCGGGGACATGGTGACCGAGGCGCCGACGTTCCCGACGGCGATGACGCTGGCCACGGGGGTGTTCCTGCTGGTCGTGCTGTTCACGCACGTGGTGCCGGGCTCCGGCGGCGCGGGGGAGCGGGTGTTCGGCTGGTACCGCCAGCAGCGCGACGCGCTGCGCCAGGGTTGGCGGGGCCTGCTGCGCGGGCCGGGGGCGTACGACCGTCTCTCGGGGGCGGCGATCCTGGCGCCGTGGGTGTTGGGGGCGCTGGCCTGGGCCGCCGTCGTCGGCGTGGCGCTCGTCGCGCGCTACACCGAGTTGTCGCGCTGGACCGTCTCGCACCTCGGCTTCAAGGCGCTGCTCGTGGTGGGGGCGCTGCCGTTCGGCGTCGGGCTGGCCGACGTCTGCTGGCGCGCGGCGCGGCGCTTCATCGCCGGCTCTTCGGGCGCCGCGCGCGGCGGCCTGACGCTGGCCGGCGGCGTGCTGGTCAGCCTGACCGTGGGGCTCACCGTCGCCCCGGCGCTCGACGCCCAGTTCTCGCTCGAGCCGGCGGCCCGCGCCGCGGAGGAGGAGGGGGACCTCACCGGCCGGCTGCAGCTGCTGCAGGTCGAGGCGGCGGCGACGCGCTACTACCCGTCGTTGGCGGGCGGCAAGCTGGTGTCCAACATCGAGGAGGCGGCGGCGTGGCTCGGCCAGGCCCCGCCCGGCCAGCCGCGCTACCTGGTGTTCCCGTCGCGCAACCAGGTGCTCAACGAGGTGAACCAGAAGTTCCGCGAGCAGCGCGGCGGCGAGCTGCTGCCCGTGATCTCGGACCCCGAAGGCCGGTACCTGCTCGGCGTGAGCGAGATGATGGCCGGCGAGGCCAACCGCAGTCCGCTGGCCCGCGTGGTGCTCCGCGAGCGGCCCACGCCGCGCTATCCGGTGCTGGAAGGCAACTTCGACAACAAGGTGCGCTATCTGGGCTACGACCTCACCTCGTATCCCGACGGCACCGTCGCGGCCTTGCAGAACGTCACGATCACCCACTACTGGGAGTGCCTGGGCAAGATCAGCGGCGACTACGAGGTGTTCGTGCACATCGACGGCATGGGGGATCGGATCAACGGCGACCACGACCCGGCCGAGGGATTGTACCCGACGCGCTACTGGCGACCGGGGGACTTCGTCATCGACCGCCAGAAGCTGCGCATCCCGTTCTTCGCCCGGCCGTCGCGCGAGCCGACGGCGTACCAGATCTACGTGGGCCTGTTCCGCGGCGAGTCCCGGCTGCCGCTGGCCGAGGGCGAGGGCAACGACAACCGCCTGTACGGCGGCGTGTTGCGCGTGCGCTAGGCAGCGCCTGCGCCGCCCGGGCGGCGCGATGGGGAGGGTGACGAGCATGACGGGTCGCGACGGCAAGCCGAGGGACACGATCAAGGACGACGAGCGGCGGAGTGCACGGCGGTTCGCGGTGCGCGACCTGAAGATCGACCTCCAGTCGCAGGAGGCGTTCCTGTTCGCCTACGTCGAGAACATCAGCGAGCTGGGGATCTTCGTGGCGATGGACAAGCCGCTGCCGGTCGGCACCAAGCTGACGCTCAAGTTCCCCGCCCGCAACGACGTCGGCCCGCTGACGCTGGCCGGCGTGGTGCGCTGGATCAACCCGCCCAGCGGCCGGCACCCCGGGATGGGCGTGGCCTTCGACACGCCCAGCGCCGCCCAGCGCGAGAAGGTCGTGGCCCTCGTGCGCGCCGTGGCCTACCTGACGCACGACTGACGCGCCCGCCGGCGCAGCCGGAGCACCACGCCCCAGGCGACGAGGCCGCCCAGGCCCAGGTAGCCGGGCACGTCGCCGACGCGCCCGTAGAGCGTGCGCCCACCGTAGGGCACGACCTCGACCACCGGCGCCGCCTCCGCGAAGATCGCCGTCTCCGCGAGGATCTCGCCGGTGGCGGCCACGTGGGCCGAGACGCCCGTGTTGACCGCCCGCACCATCTCCCGCCGCTGCTCGATGCAGCGGAAGACCGCCAGCGCCAGGTGCTGGTACGGCTCGGCGCTGCGGCCGAACCAGGCGTCGTTGGTGATGTTGACCAGCACGTGCGGCTGGCCCGCGCGCATCATCCGGCCCACGTAGGCCGGCAGGATGTCCTCGTAGCAGTTGAGGATGCCGAGCCGCAGGTTCCCCAGCCGGAGGACCCCGGGCTGCGTGCCGGCGGCCAGCGACCCGGCGCGGGGAAACCACCGGTCGAGGAACGACAGCCAATCCCGCAGCGGGATGTACTCGCCGAACACGAGCAGCACGTTCTTGTCCACCGGTCCCTGGAGCCGCCCCTCGGTGTCCAGCAGGAAGGCCGAGTTGTAGCGTCGCGGCGGGTCGGTCCCGCGGGTGATCGAGCCGAACACCAGCGGGAGGTCGAACCCCGCGCGGATCCGCAGCGGGTGGCGTTCGGGGTGGTCCCGCAGCTCGTCCATCCCCCGGGCCGGCTCCCGCGGCAGTCCGCCCGGATAGGCCGACTCGGGCCACACCGCCACCATCGCGCCGCGCCGCTCGACGTCCGCGGTCAGCCGCTGCAGCTTCCGCAGGTGGTCGTGGGCCCGCAGCGCGTCCCGTTTTGCCCGGATGCCGATGTTCGGCTGCACCAGTCCGAACGGCACCCGTTCCGCTCCGGCGCGGCGGGTCTCGTAGCGCCACTGCTGCACGACGCCGTAGGCCAGCGCGGCGATCACCAGCGCCGCGGCCACCGCCCCCGCGCGGGCGGCCGTCCGCGGGGAATGCGCGCCCGGCGGCGGCAGCCACGCCGGACGCCGGGACAGCCGCTCCGCGGCCACCGTCAGCACCTGGTACAGCGCGGCGTTGAACGCCACGAGCAGCGCCGTGACGCCCACGACGCCCACCACGTCGGCGAGCTGCACGAAGGGCAGCAGGCGGTACTGGCCCATCGCCAGGTACCACGGGAAGATCATCGGGAACACGTAGTCGGAGAGCAGGAAGCCGCCGACCCAGGCCGCCGCGAACGGGACCTGCGACCGTCGCAGCCAGGTGGCGGCCAGCGCCGCTGCCGGGAACATCAGCGCCTGGTACGCCCCCATCAGGCCGTGCAGCAGGACCGCCAGCGGTGTGGGCAGGCCGCCGAAGTTGATCAGCAGCTCGGTGATCCACGGGAACCCGCCGATGTTCGTCGCCAGCCCCACCAGCCACGAGCACCAGAACACGCGGCGGTACGAGGCGCCCTCGACGGCGAGCAGCATCGGCAGCAGGCCGAACCAGCCCAGCGGCGCGAGGTCGAACGGCGGCACCGCCAGCACGTACATCCCGCCCGACAGCAGCGCGAGCAGCGAGGCCAGCCCCAGCGGCAGGCGTTCGGGCGGCCGACGTCGGCGGGCCCGTGCCCCCGCCGAGGCGACCGTCGGCGGGCTCCCGTCGCCGGTCGGCGGGCTGCCGTCGCTCGCCGGCGGCCCGGTCGGAGCCTCCGGCGTCCGGTCGTCGGCGCCGCTCATGCCTTGAGCCGCAGCAGGCCGCCGTGCAGCGCGAAGGTCGCCGGCAGGCGGCCGGGCGCCTCGCCGTCCACGTCGAGCAGCACCGGTTCGTCGGGATCGAACGGTTCGGCCACGACCTTGCGGGCCCGCTCGACGAGCACGCCCGGCATCGTCACGTGCGTCCCGGCGTAGACCCGGTGGCCGCGGAAGAGGTAGTCGGCCAGCGATTGGCCGGGGAGGGTGACGACGTCGAACAGGCCGTCGTCGAGCACGGCGTCGGGGGCGATCTTCATCCCGCCGCCGAACCAGCGGCCGTTGGCGCAGGCCACCACCGAGATCGTCCGGAGCACCTCGGGCCGGTCGTTGAGCTGCAGTCGCACGATCTGCGGCCGGAACCGCGCCAGGGCCCGCACCGTGGCGGCGGCGAAGGAGACGAAGCCGCCGAGCGCCTTGGACGAGCGGTTGACCAGGTCGTCGACCAGCCCGCCCAGGCCGAAGCTGGCGATGTTGAGGAACCAGCGGGCGGCCGGGCGCCCCTGGTGGTCGACGTACTGCAGGTGGCCGACGTCGCACGGACGCGTCGCGCGGTCGCCGAGCAGCGCGACCAGCTCGAGCGGGTTGCGGCCGTAGCCGAGGGTCTTGCGGAAGTCGCCGCCGGTGCCGCCCGGCAACGGCGCCAGGACCGCCCCCTCGCGGACCGGCCGGCCGTCCTGTTCGAAGAATCCGTTGACCACTTCGTGGTGCGTGCCGTCGCCGCCCACCGAGACGATCTGCTCCGCCCCGGCGCGCAGCGCCTCGCGCACGCGACGGGTGGCGTCGCCGGGGCCGGCCGTCTCCCCGAACTCGACGTCGGGCACCACCCGGCGGAT
This sequence comes from uncultured Myxococcales bacterium, assembly GCA_964568275.1. GTDB lineage: Bacteria > Myxococcota_A > Polyangia > DRWM01 > JAAZOP01 > JAAZOP01. The sequence goes on along the minus strand of CAZMRP010000183.1, from coordinate 2,424 downwards.
CGCCGCCTCCAGCGCCGTTCGTCGTCGCGGGCCGAAGCTCGACCCGGCCTTGGGGTTGAGCACCACCAGTGTCCGGAACGTGTTGCCCATGCCAGGCGATCCGTACACCCTGCGGCGGCGGGCGCGCAAGCCGGTGTCGCACCGCGGAATAGCGGGGCCGGGACCGGCGTTGATCCGGCGCGAGGAGGTCGAAGATGCATGGAGAGCTGCGGAATTCCGGTCGACGGCGGCTGTGGGGACTGGCGGCCGGGCTGGCGCTGCTGGGCTTGACCGGGACGACGGCGGCGCTGGCGGGCGACGAGGCGCCGGCGCCGCCCGCGGCCCCGGCGCCCTTCGCCGGCCTGACGGTCCTGCCCTCGTTCGCCCCGGTGGTGGACCGGCTGGCGCCGACCGTGGTGTCGATCAGCGTGATCCAGCGGGTGCGCCTCGGCGAGGGCTCGATGGTGCTGCCGTTCTTCTTCGGCAGCCCGTTCGGCGGCAACCCGTTCGGGGGCGGGCCCGGAGGGGCGCCGCCGGAGTTCGAGAACCGCGGGTCCGGCAGCGGGGTGATCGTCGACGCCGCGGGGCTGGTGCTGACCAACGCCCACGTGATCCGCAACGCCAGCGAGATCACCGTGCAGGTCGACGGCGGGCGCAGCTTCCCGGCGGAGGTGGTCGGGGTCGACGAGCCGACCGACCTCGCCCTGCTGCGCGTCGCCGCCGAGGGCCGCCTCGCCGCCGCGACGCTCGGCGACTCCGACGCCGTCCAGGTCGGCGACTGGGTGCTGGCGATCGGCAATCCGTTCGGCCTCGAGCACACCGTGACCACCGGCATCGTCAGCGCCAAGGAGCGTCGCACCGGCGGACCCCGCGAGCGGTACGGCAACTTCCTCCAGACCGACGCCTCGATCAACCCGGGCAACTCGGGCGGGCCGCTGTTCAACCTGCAGGGGGAGGTCGTCGGCATCAACACCGCGATCAATGCCGCCGGCCAGGGCATCGGCTTCGCCATCCCGTCCAACATGGCCAAGGCCGTGCTCGAGCAGCTGCGGGAGCAGGGACGCGTCGAGCGGAGCTGGCTGGGAGTCACGATCCAGACCGTGACCCCCGAGCTGGCCGAGTCGTTCGGTCTGACCGGGGCGCCCCGCGGCGCGCTCGTCTCGTCCGTCGAGGACGATTCGCCCGCCTCCCGCGCGGGGCTCCGCTCCGGCGACATCGTCCTGCGCTTCGGCGACGAGGAGATCGGCGACGCCGCCGCGCTGCCCTGGCTGGCGTCGATCGCGGGGGTCGACCGGTCGGTGCGGCTGCAGGTGTTCCGCGACGGGACCAAGCGCGACGTGTCGCTGACGCTCGGCCGGCTGCCCGACGAGTCCAACGCGCGCGTCAACCTCCCGGCCCGCGACGAGCCGGAGGAGCAGGAGCCGCCGCGCGGGTTGGGCATCCAGGTCGAGGACGTGCCGGAGCGGATCGCCCGGCAGCTCGGCGACGGCCCGGGCGCGCTGGTGGTGCAGGTCGACCCGCGCGGCGCCGGGGCCGACTACGGCCTGCGTCCCGGCGACGTGATCCGCGAGCTCGACGGCCGGCCGGTGGCCGACGCCGCGGCGTTGCAGGGACTGGTCCGCGACCGGGGCAAGGCCGACGTGGTCCGGCTGTTCGTGCAGAACCAGCGCGGCACGCGCTACGTCGGCATCCGGTTGCGCTAGGACAGCAGGCGGACCTCGCGAACCAGCTTGATTCCGAACTTGTCGGCCACGCGTTGCTCCAGCTCGGCGGCCAGCGCCAGCACGTCGCGGCAGTGGGCGTGGCCCAGGTTGACGATCACGTTCGCGTGCCGCTCGGAAACCGCGGCATCGCCGACCCGCAGCCCCTTGGCCCCCACCGCCTCGAGCAGCCGGCCGGCCGGCTCGCGCTTCCCGCCCTCCTGGACCGGAGGCAGGTTGCGGAAGAACGAGCCCGCGCACGGCTGCTCCGGCAGCCGGAGGGCCCGTTGCGCCAGCCAGTCGTCGATCTGCCGCAGCAGCTGCTTGCGGTCCGCCGGCTGCAGCGCCAGCCGCACCGCCAGCACCAGGTCGCCCGTCGTCTGCAGCGCGCTGGAACGGTAGTCGAGGCCCAGGTCGTCCCGGGACAGCTCGGCCGGCTCGAGCGTCCGGGCGCGCAGCACGCGCACCGACGCCACGCAGTCGCCGACCGCGCGGCCCCAGGCCCCGGCGTTGCCGACCACCGCCCCGCCGATCGTGCCGGGGATGCCCGCCGCGAAGGTCAGGTCGCCCAGCCCGGCCCAGGCCGAGGAGCTGACCAGCCGGCCGAGGTCTGCGCCGGCCTCCGCCTCGAGGTCGTGCTCCAGCACCTGCACCCGGGCGGCGCGCATCAGCACCACCACGCCGTCGTAGCCCTCGTCGGGCACCAGCAGGTTGAGCTCCCGCCCGGCGAGGTCTAGCTCGACGA